>CAZACG010000167.1:0-4274 GCA_964483645.1 uncultured Oscillospiraceae bacterium
GCCCAGCACAAAGAGGAAATCAATCATCCCCTGTACGGGCTTCTCCATCAAGCGACAGCTTGGCAGTAGCTCCGGCATTTGCGCTTGAAGCTCCGGCTTGTCCTGCGCAAAGAACACCGGCGTAATGCCGTTTGCCAGACAGGCCTGCACACAGCGCTTCGCCGCCTCATAGACGGGAGTTTTATCTTTATTCAGATAGAGCATGACCTGCCGAATCACGCGCACCCCTCCTTACAGCCCTTAATCCGCATGCAGCGCAGCATGTGCGTCAAGCACGACCTGCCATGCTTCCTCGGGCGTTACATGATGCGTCGCGCGAGTCTTGGGCAGGATATGCACCAGAAACTCGATATTTCCCTCCGGCCCCTTAATGGGCGAAAAGGAAAGCGCTTGCGCATTCCATCCCAAATCATGCTCAATGAAGCGAAGGATTTCTTCGACAACATCCCTGTGTACTTGGATATCGCGCACCACGCCGTTTTTGCCCACACGCTCCGGCCCAGCTTCAAACTGCGGCTTAATCAGCGAAATGAACTCGCCTTCCTCGCCCAGAATGGAGCAAGCTGCCGGCAAAATCTTGGTGATGGAAATGAAGGATACATCCATCACGCCAAGCGTCGGCTGCATGGACAGATCCTCGCGCTTGAGATAGCGCGCGTTGGTGCGCTCCATGACCGTCACACGCGGATCATTGCGCAGCTTCCATTCGAGCTGGCCATAGCCCACGTCGATCGAAAAAACATGCTGCGCGCCGTTTTGCAGCAGAACGTCTGTAAAACCGCCCGTAGACGCGCCCAAATCCATCGCAACAACGCCCTTCGGATTGACGCCAAAGACCTCAAGCCCTTTTTTAAGCTTGAGCGCGCCTCTGCTGACAAAGCCCGTTCCACTCTGGCGAACGATCAGATGATCCGTATCCAGCACGGGTGCGGAAGCCTTGTCGATCTTCTTCTCGCCAATATAGACCACACCGCTCATCAAAAGCGCCTGCGCCTTTTCACGGCTGGGCGCAAGACCGCGTTCCACAAGCGCAACGTCGGCTCTCTTTTTACCTGCCATCTGCTTTCTCCCGCTCAAGCGCACCGGCAACGCGCTGCGCAATCTGCTGCGGCATCAGGCCGCATTCCTCCAAAAGCTCCCGAACGGAGCCATGCATAATAAATCGGTTTTCAATACCGATGATATCCAGCGGCGGTTTTGCGCCGTTGAGCGCAGCAAGGCGCGCAATCTCAGCGCCGAAACCACCGATCATTTCGCCCTCTTCAATGACAATGAGCCGCTTTTTTTCATGAAACAGGCGGCCAAGGGATGCCATGTCCATCGGGCGAAGAGAGCAGCAATCCATGACGCCGACCTCTATTCCCTGCGTTGCAAGAAGCTGCGCGGCTTCTATGGCATGCTTGGTCATACGACCATATGCCAGCAGAACACAGTCTTCTCCTTCGCGCAGCGTCTGCCAACGGCCCACTTCAAAGCCTGCGCCCGTAAGCTCCGATGCATAGGGCTCGATTCCCTCCTTGGGATACTGGATCACACAGGGACCTTCCACGCCTAGGGATGCCCGAACGGCAGCGCGAATCTGCTGCGTATCTCTGGGCGCGAGCAACGTAAGATTCGGAATGCTCAGCAGCATCGGTACGCTCAACACGCCATGATGCGTCTTTCCATCATCTCCAACGAGCCCAACATGATCCGATAGAATACATACCGGCAGATTTTGAAGACAGACATCATGCACAATCTGATCATAGGCGCGCTGCAAAAAAGTTGAATAAACCGCAAAATAGGGTCTCATGCCCGCGCGCGCAAGACCGGCCGCCATACTCACCGCATGCTGCTCGGCAATCGCTACATCGAAAAAGCGCTCCGGATAGTAAGTTTCAAACTCGCTCAAACCGGTTCCTCCGGACATGGCCGCAGTCACCGCAGCGACGCGGCGATCTTCCGTAGCCATGGCCACAAGCTCGCGTCCAGCAACCTGCGCGGCGCTTTCTCTGGAGGGTTCCTTGCGTCTGAGACCATTTTCCACGCGGAACGGAGCGACGCCATGAAATTTTTCCGGCTGGCGCTCAGCCAAATCGTAGCCGTATCCCTTCCGGGTAATCACATGAATGAGCAGCGGCGTATCGGTAACCTGCTTAGCCTCCTCAAAAACCTGCGTCATTTCCGCAATATTGTGACCGTCAAACGGGCCAAGATAGCGGAAACCGAGCGCTTCAAACATCTCGCCCTCCGTCACCAGCGATTTGATCATGTTTTTTGCGTTCTCAATCAACTGTGCGGCAGGCTTTCCAATCAACGGAATGCGCTGGAGCTGCTGCTTAATGCGCTTCTTTCCTCCATACCATGATGCGCTGGCACGCAGATGCTTGAAATACGAAGAAAGCGCGCCGACATTTTTGGAAATCGACATCTCATTATCGTTCAAAATCACGATCATGCGATTATGCCCATTTCCTGCGTCGTTCATCGCCTCATAGCACATGCCGCCGGTCAACGCTCCATCTCCCACAATGGCGACAACATGATAATCCTCGCCTTGAAGGTCGCGTGCGCGCGCCATGCCCAGTGCCATTGAGATCGCAGTAGAAGAGTGACCTGTATCAAACCAATCATGCTCGCTCTCTGCGCGGCAGGGAAATCCACTCATGCCGTGATAAGAACGTAGCGTATGAAAGCTGTCCTGACGGCCTGTCAGCAGCTTATGCGTATAGGTTTGATGACCTACGTCAAAAATCAGCTTGTCCGTAGGACTTGAAAACACTCTGTGCAGCGCGATCGTCAACTCGACATTGCCCAGATTGGAAGCCAAATGCCCTCCCTGATGAGATACAGTATCAATAATCGTCTGTCTGATCTCAGAAGCCAGCAGCCGGCACTCCTCGTCCGTCAGCCGCTTCACATCCTGAGGACCATGTATTGTGTCAAGAACAGGCATCCATGACGTCCTCCTTTGCTGCTGAAATTCTCCCACTATCAGAGGATGCTCATCCTCTCGCATCTTTTTTTCTGCCTGCCGCGCCTTTGGGATTGCCTTTGCGTTTCTTCTGCTCAAATAACGCCATCAGCTTGCCGACGGTGAGCACAATTTGAGCGCTTTTTTCAATAGCAATGCTCTTTCCATACGCCTTACCGCCGATCATAAACGCAGAGGTAAACGCTGTCGTTAATATGGAAGCAAGCGTGCTTGGCAAACCATATTTAGTCAGATACACCGCGATTACCGCTCCGGCAGAGCCGGAGACAATGCCTACGATATCGCCTACCACATCGTTGAGCAGACTGGAGACGCGCTCAGCCATGCGAATCAGCTTCAGCGCCTGCTTTGCTCCCAAGATGCGCTTGGACGCCATGGCAATGAAGGGTTGCTCGTCGGCGGAGGTAACTGCCACACCGATGATATCCGTGATAATACCGAGCATCACCAGCACAATCAGCGTGAGCAGCGCGACAAGCAGCCCGGCCGATTCCACAAACATACCTGTGACAAAGGACATCACGACGGACAAAACAAAAGACAGGCAAACAACAGTCAGCACCCATCGCTGCTGGCTCTGCTTTGCCTTTTCCTTTTTACTCACTTGATGTTCACTCCAGATGATTCCTTCATAAGATTTTTAAGGCGTAGGAAGTGCATTGCGTATTCCCGCCGCCTTTAAGGTAAAAAAGCCCACGAACAGGCGTGGGCAGTGTTGTCATCAAAAGGTGGTGATATAACAAATAAACCTTGCGGCATAGGTTCGGTAGGATTTCCCCGTTCGTTACTTCCTGTCGCCATAGAAGCGGTTTCCCTTTAAAACGAACGTCGCACCGTTTCCGCGCACGCGACCGAATTACCACTGAGACCACACTGTAATCTCTGCTATATCCTCTTCGACAGTCTAGGAGCTTTCCTCGGCAGCCTCTGTCTATTCCTAGCCTCTTTTGCAGCCGTGGTTTCACTTGGCGATCGCAGCGGTTTCCGTAAGCTTTTGGTCACCGCGCGTTGTTCCATGATCCGCCACAACCACTCAAGGCAGGCTACACTGCAGGCAGCTTGTGTACCGCCATGCAGGTTTTCATGACGCATCAGCGCCATGCCTCCACGAAAAATGGGTCGAGCTCCGCCATGCCATTGGCGGCCGCCCATAATTCTTACTTCCAGCATCGACCCCCGACTGGGCGTCAGCAGCCAACACCAGAAACTTCATCGATATGCCCTTTAACGGATTTTTAGCCCCGTCTTCAGAAAAGACTTTGCTGACTAGAATACTGCACCACCTAGAAGATATTAT
>CAZACG010000168.1:0-4270 GCA_964483645.1 uncultured Oscillospiraceae bacterium
AGCGCATCCAGTCCGGCGAGGCGAACTATGCTTTCGTCGAGGTCATGGCCTGCCCGGGCGGCTGCGTCAATGGCGGCGGTCAGCCGATCGTCTCTGCTTACAAGCGCTTTGACGGCGACCAGCGTGTGCTGCGCGCTGCCGGCCTCTATGCGGAGGATGCGGCGAAGACGCTGCGCAAGTCCCATGAGAATCCGGACATCAAGAAGCTCTATGACGAGTATCTTGGCGAGCCGAACGGCCATAAGGCGCATGAGCTGCTGCACACCACGTACACCGCTCGTGACTAAGTAAAGAAATCGGGAAAGCGCGCCATGCGCGACTTTTCCCGGAGCGGTTTTTCATCGGAAGGCTGCTCCGCACATTTCCCATATCGCAAAAACGCTCTCCATTGTGAGAGCGTTTTTGTTATGTAACTCTCACAGTTAGCTACGCTGTTAGCGCCCTCTTGTGGGGAGAGCCGTTTGGTATGAGCTTTTTGGTGAAGCGTGGTCATAGACTTCATCAAGAAACTTATACTGTTCTCAAATCCAAACGCTCCATAAGCGCGAAGAGAATGTGGGGTCAAGGTGCGAAGTCCTTTGGACGATGATACAACCGGCATCATGCCGGTTTGGCTTGACAGAAAGTGGAATTCGGGCTATCATAATGAAGCGCTTGGCGTGAAAGCCGTTAAAGGGGGAGTCTGCGATGAATACTGCTGAGCTGGTTCGATTGCAGCTTGTGCGTTATCCACGTAGCTGCGTGCAGGATCTGCTGAAAGCGCTTTACCAGAGCGTGCTGGGCTGCGGACATTTTGCGCCGGATGAAGCGTATGCACGGGAGTGTCTGGCTCGAGAGCTATCCGATTTGCAGAAGGAAAGCCATCCGGGCTGTCTTTGCGAAGAGCTTGGCGCGTATAGCCGCGTGCATTTGGCTCCAATGAGTGAGAGCTGCCTTGAGATACAAACGCTGCTGAAGCTGTTCCTGCTTTCGGCAGAGGCGGAAACAAAAGAAGCGCGTGAGCGATATCTACGCGCTGTGGATGAATTGGAAGCGCTTGGTCGGCAGGGAGAGCTTCCGTTTCCGAAGGCGGAGTTTCTGGAGCAGATCGCTGCGCATAGAGCGCAGGGATGTCCGTCGCTTCGGCATACAGAGACGTTTAGAAAAGCGTATGCGCCTGCTTATCGGGTGATTCGTGCGGGTTATGCGGATTTATTGCCGCTCTTTACGCGCATTGATGCCATGATGCGGGCGAAAGAACATGTGATTGTGGCGATTGACGGATTCTGCGGAAGCGGGAAATCCTCGCTGGCGCGATTGCTGGAACGCGTATATGGCGCGCAGACGCTTCATATGGATGATTTCTTTTTGCAGCCTCACCAGCGCACGCCGGAGCGGTTTGCAACGCCGGGCGAAAATGTCGATCATGAGCGCTTTTTGGAAGAAGTGCTGTTGCCTTTGTCAAAGGGCAAGGCGGCGCAGTATAGACGATATGACTGCCATAAGCAGCAGATTGAGGAGGGTACGCTTCTTTCTCCGGGACGGCTCTGCGTTGTCGAGGGGACATACAGCCTTCATGAATTGCTGAGCCCATATGCAGATCTTCGCGTGTTGATGTCCGTTGACGCTCAAGTGCAGAGCGAACGAATTCTGGCGCGCAACGGCGTTGAGATGCACGCGCGGTTTATGAACGAATGGATTCCGCTTGAGAATCTGTATTTCGAGAAAACGAAAGCGGAAAGCCGATGTGACGTGCGCATCCACGTGCTGCCGCAAGCGGATGGACATGATCGATTTGAGGTGACGGCATGAAAATCGCTGTGATTGATGGGCAGGGCGGCCGTATGGGCAGCCTGCTGATCGAAGCTTTGCGTCGATCAGGCATAGCCGCGCCGCATGAGATTATAGCCATTGGGACGAATGCGCTGGCGACGAACAGCATGCTTAAAGCGGGCGCAGATCAGGGGGCGACGGGCGAGAACCCCGCCGTGGTGATCAGCCGCAAGGCGGATCTGATTGTAGGCCCCATTGGCATTCTTATGGCAGATGCAATGCTGGGCGAGATTACGGAGAAGATGGCTGCGGCGATCGGCAGGAGCGAAGCGCTCAAGCTGCTGCTGCCAGTGAATCAATGCCAGAGCATCGTTGCAGGTACGCAGCAGATGACGCTCAATCAACTGATTGAGAGCGCGGTTGTACAGATCAAAAAGCTCTGTGAGGAGAACAAATCGTTTCCGGCCAAGCTGGATTAAAATAAAGAAGTCTTAAAAACCACGATTTGCATCATGAAGATGCTTCTCCCGTTCAAGACGGCAACAAACGAAGGGAGAAATCACCAATGAAAAACCAAAGACCTAACGTCCGTATGCTCACCGTCAGCGCAATCTGTCTGGCGCTGTGCATGATATTGCCCTTTCTGACCGGCCAGATTCCGCAGATCGGCAGCGCGCTTTCCCCCATGCATATTCCCGTGCTGCTGTGCGGCTTTTTCTGTGGCCCGATGTATGCGGGTGCCGTGGGCGTGATTGCGCCGCTTCTGCGCTCGATGCTCTTTGGCATGCCGCCGCTATTTCCTACGGGCGTTGCGATGTGCATGGAGCTGATGACCTATGGCGTTGTCGCCAGCGTGCTCTATCGTCGGCTGCCTAAAAAGACCTCTTCTATCTACGCGGTGCTGATTGTGGCGATGCTCTGCGGACGCGTTGTCTGGGGCGTAGCGCAGGTGATCCTGTTAGGCATGACCGGCTCTGCGTTTACATGGGCGGCGTTCATGGCTGGAGCGTTTACCCATGCGATTCCGGGCATTGCGGTGCATATCCTGCTGATTCCGATCATTGTGATGACGGTGGAAAAAGCGACAAGGCGTTAAAAACGAATAACAGCATCCCTCCGTGCATGAAATGTGCGGAGGGATGCTGTTATTCTGTCAAAGATGGAGAGGGAAGCGCGAAGCGAAAATGGGGTCAAGGGGCGAAGTCCCTTGGTGGGTTTGGGCGGCAGCCCAACGTTTTCCCCTATGGCGAAGCCAAAACGAAAAGTAGTCAGGGGCGAAGCGTCACCTGACGGTGGATGCTTTGCAGACTTGATTGGATTAGAGCGTAGTATGACATAATGTGGAGTGCATGTGACGAAACAGAAAACAGAATGCTGTGTGTGGGAAAGTGGTGGACAAATGGATAATGATTGCTGAATGTGACGCGGAAATGGAGAAAAATAATCGAATTATCCACTGATGCGTGGAAAATGTGGAGAATAAGTGGGGAAATGGACGCGGTGACGTAAGCACGTCCAATGGGAAAGGCCGCGCATAAGTGAATAAAATGTGGTATACTGAAGTAAGCATCACGAACAAACAGGAGGAGCTATGAGCGGCAGAAAGCGAAGGGGTGGATTTGCACGGTTTTGTGCGGCGGCGATTGGCTTGATGTGCGCGTTTGTGCTGAGCGTGCTGTTTTATGGGGCGGTGGTTTATCAGCTGTCAGACGGAGGGTGCGGCGCGGAGCAGGCAAAGCGGACGGCGACCGCCGCGCCGCTTGAGCAGGGCGTGAGTGTGGCGCGAATGTTTCCCGGTGCGCTGCTGGCGCTTTCGCAGGGAGAATTGATTCAGGAGAGTGCGCAGGATATTCGGATTGGCGCACAGACATGCCGCGTCGTGACGCGGCGCTACCTGCTGGAGGACGGAAGAGAAGTGCGTGTGATAAGTGCTTCGCCGGCGGATTATCTCAGAAGGCTTTCGCAAGAGGGATATATCCCTCAGTTGATTACAGGCTTTTTGCTGGCCGGGATGGATGCTGCATATGAAATTCGCGATGAGGAAGGCATCATGGTTGCCGGAAGCGGGGATTACATCTATATGATCGAAGGCGCAGCGGACGAGGAAGCGATGTATGAGCTGGGCGCGGGCGCATACCTTGAAGAATAGGAAACCGAAGCAGATAAAAAACGAACCGTGCGGCTGAATGAAGAGCTGCACGGTTTGCTTATGGTTTGCGCAATTTCATAAAACTTAAAATAATTTGGCAAAAAATGAACGGAAATGCTTGACAGGACTTTAAAAAGGGGATACAATACTATATTGCATCAGTATGCAAAATAGGCATGGTATGTCCGAACGCTCATTTCGGACAACACCATTGTACAATGCTTTTTACTGTTTGGCAAGGGCAGTTTAAGGACATTTTCCTGTTTGTGCATAAAAACCTTTGCAAGGCTTAGACAAGTTAGGGGTGATGGCATTCATGGTTACCGTCCGCGACCCGCGCGAGGAAGCTGAGATCATGAAATACGTCGG
>CAZACG010000169.1:0-4265 GCA_964483645.1 uncultured Oscillospiraceae bacterium
ACAAGCGCAAGAAGGTTTCCGAGTACGGCACCCAGCTGAAGGAAAAGCAGAAGGTTAAGTTCATTTATGGCGTGCTGGAGAAGCAGTTCCATAAGTACTACCTGAAGGCTGCCAACCAGAAGGGCATCACCGGTGAGAACCTGCTCAAGCTGCTTGAGCTGCGTCTTGACAACGTGATCTTCCGTCTGGGCCTGGCGAAGACCCGCCGCATGGCGCGCCAGATCGTTGTCCATGGCCACATCCTGGTCAATGGCAAGAAGGTGGACATCCCGTCCTACTCCGTGAAGGTCGGCGACGTCATCACCCTGCGTGAGCGCTCCAAGGAGCAGGCTGGCTTCAAGGCCCTGCGTGAGGGCACTGGCGTGGTCACCCCGAAGTGGCTGACCTTCGACGCCCAGAACCTGACCGGTAAGGTCATCGCGGCTCCGGCTCGCGAGGACATCGACTTCCAGGTTGCCGAGCACCTCATCGTCGAGCTCTACTCTCGTTAATCGGACGCATGGTTTTTTCTTGGTAACTGTGAGGAGGAATCTGCCTAATGATCGAAATCGAAAAGCCCCGCATCGAACGCGTGGAAGCTGGCGAGAGCTATGGCAAGTTCGTCGTCGAGCCGCTTGAGCATGGCTTTGGCCAGACGCTGGGTAACTCCCTGCGTCGTGTGCTGCTGAGCTCTCTGCCGGGCGTCGCCGTTTCCAGCATCCGCATTGAGGGCATCCAGCACGAGTTCTCCGCCGTTCCCGGCGTCAAGGAGGACGTTGCAGAGATCATCCTCAACCTGAAAGAGCTTTCTGCCAAGCTGTATTGCGAAGGCACGAAGACCGTTTCCATCAATGTCAAGGGCCCGTGCGAGCTGACGGCCGCTGCGCTCGAGGTTGATGATCAGATTGAGATTGTCAATCGCGATCTGCATATCGCCACGCTCAACGAGGACGCCGACATGGTCATGCACCTGACGCTCGAAAAGGGCCGCGGTTATGTGCCTGCTGAGCGAAACAAGACGGCCAGCATGCCCATTGGCGTGATTCCGACGGACTCGATCTTCACCCCGATCCGCAAGGTGAATTATACTGTCGAGGATACCCGTGTGGGACAGGAGACCGACTATGATCGCCTGATCCTTGAGGTGTGGACCGACGGCAGTGTTCAGCCGGATGAAGCGATTTCCACGGCGGCCAAGATTCTTGGCGGTCACCTGAAGCTGTTCATGGATCTGACCGATCAGGTTGTGACCATTGGCTTCAACGAGAAGGAAGACGATCACCGCGAGAAGATTCTGGAGATGACCATCGAAGAGCTGGATCTCTCCGTGCGTGCCTACAACTGCCTCAAGCGCGCCGGCATCAACACGGTTGCCGAGCTGGTGCAGCGCAATCAGGAGGACATGATGAAGGTGCGTAACCTTGGTAAGAAGTCTCTTGAAGAGGTCGAGCAGAAGCTCGCCGCTCTGGGGCTGGCTCTGCGTGCAAACGACGAGTAAGCTACCAAAGAATCATCTATAACGCGAAAGCGTTTAATATCTGCCCGAAAGGGCGACTAAGGTCACGCCTAAGGGAAATATGGGCGCGGCGCAATGAGGCCTGACCGCCGAGGGCGGACAGGCCCCTTGCGTGCCGCGTGAAGAACTGTATTTGCAGGAGGCGGGCTGTCATAGGAGGAAATAAACATGGCTCAGCGTAAACTTGGCCGCACGGCCGCTCAGCGCAAGGCGCTGCTTCGTAACCAGGTGACCAACCTGATCTGGTATGGCCGCATCGAGACCACCCTTTGCCGCGCGAAGGAAGTTCGCAGCGAGGCAGAGCGTCTGATCACCCTTGCCATCCGCGAGTGCGACAACAATGTTGAAGTCGAGAAGACCTTCAACAACGAAAAGGGTCAGAGCGTGACCGTGACCGTGCAGAACGATGCGCCCAGCAAGCTGCATGCCCGTCGTCAGATCATGGCGTACCTGTACGAGGTGAAGGAGCCGAAGCTCGACGACGAGAACAAGGCTGCCTATCGCGCCCGCACCAAGGACGTCAAGTATCCGTGCGTCGAGAAGCTCTTCCGCGAGATCGGCCCGAAGTACAAGGCCCGCAACGCGGAGAAGAACTGCGCCGGCGGCTACACCCGCATCATCAAGAAGGGCCCGCGCCGCGGCGACGCCGCCGAGATGGTCATTCTCGAGCTGATCTAAAGGGTTGGCTGCGCCTTCCGATGATGCCTTTAGGGAGCAGGAAGGTCAGGTACGATTGGATGATGAAGCCGGCCATGGCCGGTACACAAAAGAAGCTGTCTCGCAAATGGGGCAGCTTCTTTTGCCTATAAGGAAGGGTTTACAGGAGGAGGATATCGATGCATGATATGATCCTGATCCTCAATTACTCCGATGAATTCGCGCTGGAAGCGGCCAAACGCCTGCGCGCGGAGCAGGTGTATTGCAAAATCGTCTCAGGCATGACGACGGCGGCGCAGATTCGGGAGATGGCGCCGCGGGGGATTCTCCTGACGGGCGAGGCTGCAAGCGGCGCAGGCGTGTTTGACGCGAGCATTTTGGAGCTGGGGATTCCCGTGCTTGCGCTGGGACATGCGGCGCATATGCTGCTGGCCGCGCAGGGCGGCGCGAGCGCGGATGTATCGCTCAAGGAGAAAAAAGCGGCGATTCATTACGGGGAAAGCCCGCTCTTCGCTGGGCTTGACGCGGGAGAACGCTATATCCAAGAGGCGCTGACGCTGATGCTTCCGCCGGATGTGCAGATGAGCGCGAGCGCAGCAGGCTGTACGATTGCCTTTGAGAAGCCGACGAAAAAGCAGTATGGCATTCAGTTTGAGCTTGAGCGCAACGACCCGGAGGGCTCGACCATTCTCAAGAATTTCGCGCTGGATATCTGTGGCTGCACGCGTTGGTGGAGCGTTGAAGCCGCTATGAATGCGGCCGAGAGTGCGCTGAAGGCGGCTGCAGACAAAGGCGGAAGCGCGGTATGCGCCGTCAGCGGCGGCGTGGATTCGACCGTCGCAGCGGCGCTGACGCATCGCGCGTTTGGTGAGCGGATGACGGCGATCTTTGTGGATACGGGGCTGATGCGCGTGGACGAGGGCGAGAGCATCGCCAAGCGCTATGAGGCTCTGGGGATTCCGCTGCTACGCGTGGATCGCTCGGGCGTCGTGCTCGAAGCGCTTGCACATAAGACGAGCATGAGCGATAAGCATAGCGTTGTCGCGCGCTGTCTGCATGAAGAGGTGGTACGTCAGTCGGCTTCCATGCCGAACGCGACCACGCTTGTGCTGGGCAACAACTACAGCGATTATTTGCAGGGCGGCAGCCGAAGCGCGGGATGGGAAGATTGCGCGCTGGAGGTGATCGAGCCGCTTGAAACGTTGTTTAAGAGCGACGTGCGCGGGATTGCGCAGGTGCTTGGCCTGGACGAGGCGATTGTCGAACGCAAGCCGTTTCCTGCGTTGGGGCTGGGTGCGCGCATCATTGGCGAGGTCACGCAGGATAGGCTGCATATGCTACGCATGGCGGATGCAATCTTTTCCGAGGAAATTGAGCTGGCGGGACTGGGCAGGAAGCTGCATAAGTATTTCCCCGTGCTCGCCTCTGCAGCGCCGCTGATGGGGAGCGAGACGATTGTCCTGCGCGCCGTAACGCGTTCGGGTGGCCAACTGCTGCCTGCGCGGCTTCCATATGACCTTATCGAGCGCACGGTACAGCGTATCCGCCGTCAAGCGCCGCAGGCTGTTCGCGTGTTCTATGATTATACGCCCACGCCGGTGGGGCAGGAATCGTTTGCGTAAAACGGGAGAGATGAAGGCGCTGTTAAGCGAAGCGTGCGCGCAAAAGGTGCGCCGAACGCACGTCGAAAATTGCGAAAAGCTGAAGGTTGTCCCAAAAGAGATGAGCAAATGGCGACTATCCGATTGAAAAGCGGCGAAAGTCTTGCTATACTATCCTCAATTCATATTTTCGGAGGTGCTTTTTATGCCGAAGGCTGCGCTTATCATGGGTTCTAAGAGCGATTGGCCGTCCCTGAAGGGCTGCGTCGATGTGCTCAAATCGTTCGGTATTGAGGTCGAGGTACATGTTGCCAGCGCACACAGAACGCCGGAGAAGGTCGCTGAGTTTGCCGACAACGCGCGCGAGAATGGCTTTGAGGTCATCATTGCGGCGGCGGGCAAGGCTGCGCATCTGGCGGGTGTGATTGCAGGACATACGACGCTGCCGGTCATCGGTATCCCGGTTAAGTCCTCGTTCATGGATGGTTTGGATTCGCTGCTCTCCACGGTGC
>CAZACG010000170.1:0-4228 GCA_964483645.1 uncultured Oscillospiraceae bacterium
ATGTAATACAGCAGCACGCAGCCGATCTGGTTGCCAGTCATCAGGTAATACTTGCCTTCATTGTCCTTGACCGCGATACCCACGCGATCGCAGTCCGGATCGGTACCGAAAATGCAATCTGCGCCGACCTCATCCGCCAGCTTCATCGCCATGGCAAACGCAGCGGGATCCTCAGGGTTGGGCACCTTGATGGTGGAAAAGTTCGGATCCGGGAGCTCCTGTTCCTTGACGATGTAGACGTTCTCAATGCCGATCTCCGCAAGAATGCGGCGAACCGGCTTGTTGCCGGAACCATGCAACGGCGTGTAGACAATCTTGAGCTCCTTGCCTGCGGTCTGCATCAGCGCAGGCTGCACGGAGAGCGTTTTCACATCGGCGATATAATCATCGTCGATTTCCTTCCTGCCGATGATCTGCAACAGTCCCGCCTTGAGCGCGGCCTGCTCATCCATCTCTACCGCATCCTGATACCTGTTCGCACGAATATTGGCCAGCACCTGATCGGCGTATTCCGGCGGCATCTGCGCGCCGTCCTCCCAGTAAACCTTGTAGCCGTTGTACTGCGGCGGGTTATGGCTGGCGGTAATGACGATGCCCGCAATGGCATGCAGATGGCGCACGGCATAGGAAAGCACCGGAACCGGACGCAGCTCGTCAAACAGATACGTATGGATGCCCTCGCGGCAAAGCACCAGCGCGGACGCCTTGGCAAACTCCGGGCTCATCCGGCGGGAATCATAGGCGATCACCACGCCGCGCTGCTTATACTCGGGGTTCTGGCTGTTGATATAATCGGCAAAGCCCTTGGTCGCTCTGCGAACATTATATAGATTCATTCGATTAGTGCCTGCGCCCAGCACGCCGCGCATGCCGGCCGTGCCAAAGGACAGCTCCGTGTAAAACCGATCCTCGATCTCCTTCTCATCGCCCTCAAGCGCTTTCAGCTCCGCCACCGTCGCCTCATCCTCGGCAAAATCACGCAGCCATGCTTCATACTGCTCACGATATGTCATGACACAAATCCTCCGTCCTCCATAATCGCGCGGACGCCGTGTCCGCACACTCTTCTATGATGATTATAATGCAAATGAAACCTTTTTGAAAGAGGATTTTGTCCGTTTGCTGCATTTTTCCCGTTTTCTCCCTTGTTTAAAGAGTCCGGCTTCGCTATAATGGCCTTGATAACTCACTGCTTCAAGGAGGAAGTGTATGAAGACCACTTGGGATCTCACCGTATTCTATGACAGTTTTGAAGACCCTCAGCTGATTGCCGATCTTTACAGCGTCCCTGCACGCATTGAAGCCTTCGGCAAAGCCGTCAGCCAGGAAACAGGCGACCACGCCCAGAAGATCAGCGCCCTGATCCGCGATTACGAAGCGCTGAGCACGCTGCTTGAGCGCCTTGGCATGATGGTTCACCTCACCCTTTCCTGTGAGGCGGGCAACGAGGCTGCGGACGCAGCCAACGCGCAACTGATGCGCGCCTATGTACAACTGGCGCAGGTCGAAAGCTCGTTTGCCCGCTATCTGGCCTCGGTCACAGACCTCGAAGAGCTGATTGCACACCATGAGCTGCTGCAAAAGAACGATTTTTTCCTGCGCTCTCTGGTCAAGGCCGCCAAGCACAATCTGCCCGAAGCGCTTGAAGCGCCCGTGCTCAAAATGCAGCTTTCCGGCGGCAAGGCGTTTGCCGAGCTGCGCAATAAGCTCGACGCGACGCACCTTATCGATTTCCGCGGCGAAAAGCTCCCGTTGTCCGCCGTGCGCGGCAAGGCGTATGACGCGGATGCGAACGTGCGTCGTGAAGCTTACGAGGCCGAAATTGCCGCCTATGCGGCCATCGAGCTGCCGATGAGCTACTGCCTCAATTCCATCAAGGCTGAAGCGCGCACCATGGCCGAGCTGACGGGCTACGCGGACGTGCTCTCCATGACGCTGGATCAGTCCAACATGACCCCTGCTACGCTTGACGCCATGTGGGCTGCCATCCGTGAGGCGTTGCCGCAGCTGCGCAAATACTTCAAGGCCAAGGCGCGCCTTCTGGGTCATCCGAACGGTCTGCCGTTTTACGATCTGTTTGCGCCCGTCGGTACAAGCAGCCGCACCTATACCATCGAAGAAGCGCGCGAGCTGCTGCTCAAGGTCTTTGGGGCGTTCTGTCCCGAGATGGGCGAAATGATGAAGGAAGCGTTTGACGAAGGCTGGATCGACGTCTATCCCCGAGCGGGCAAGCGCGGCGGCGCGTTCTGCTCCGGCTACTATGAAAAGAACATCAGCCGCATTCTGACCAACTTCGCCGGAAGCCTCTCCGACGTGAGCACGCTGGCGCACGAATTGGGCCACGCCTTCAATAACCGCATGATGTGCCGCATGCCCAGACTGATGTGCGACCCGCCGATGCCGCTGGCCGAAACCGCCTCCACCTTCAACGAAACCGTGCTCTCCGACTTTGTGCGCGCGCAGGCAACGCCTGAGGAGGAAATCACGCTGCTGGACGCCAGTCTGATGGAAAACACGCAGGTGCTCGTGGATATCTACTCGCGCTTCCTCTTTGAGCAAAAGGTGGTCGACGCACAGGCCGATCATGCGCTGAGCGTGCGCGAGCTCAAGGATGCTATGCTTTGGGCGCAGGAACAGTCCTATGGCGACGGTCTTGACCCCGATGTGCGCCATCCGTACATGTGGGCCTGCAAGCCGCATTATTACTCCACAGGCCGTCATTTCTATAACTTCCCCTACGCCTTCGGCGGCCTGTTCGCGCGCGGCCTGTATGCGCGCTATAAGGCCGAGGGCGAGCGCTTCGTTCCGGTTTACTGCGATCTGCTCTCCCGCTTCGGCAGTGACACCATTGAAAACGTCGCCGCGAGCGTGGGCATTGACGTAACCGCGCCGGATTTCTGGCGGGACGCTGTAAAAACGGTCGTCGATGAAGCGTTGAGGTTTGAGGAACTTGCTTCTTCGTTTTCCGTCAAATAATACTGTTCTCCGATCAAAACGATCCATAAGCGTGAAACGAATATGGAGTCAAGGGGCAAAGTCCCTTGGCAGGTTTGGGCGGCGCCCAACGGTTTTCATGGCGAAATCATTCCCCAAAGGTAGTTGAGAGCAAAGCGAACCCTGACGGTGGTTTCTCTTAAGGCTCGATTGGATTCAAGAGTAGCATACGAGTAATACTGTCCCTAAAAAACGCTCGTGAAACATCGAAAAACATGGTGTTTCACGGGCTATTTTTCTTGAATTGTGTGCACACTGTCCTTCACGAGATAGCCTCGCAGTCCCGACCGCAAAGTAACGCAAGTCCCGTTACTTTGCGGTCGAGTCCGAAGCTTTGCAGAAAACTTACAGCGTAAACGAAGAATATACGTCCAAAGGTTTTCAAAGAACACAGCACTTCGTTCTTTTGCTTGGAGTGTTTGGATTTTTGCTTGTCAGCCCCTTCTTGCGAAGCATTTCACAGCATAAAGCTACTCCGTGCTCGCTGCACGTAGCTTTGTGTGATTTCTCACGCAGCAACGAAACGCTTGAAAAGCTGCGCGCCTTGTGTTATACTGAAATGCAGCAATCGAGGGAGGAAATCGTATGGCGCGCGCAAAAGGCATCAAGCCTATGGCACAAAACAAAAAAGCGTTTCACGATTACTTCATCGAGGAGCGCGTGGAATGTGGGATGGAGCTCAAGGGAACTGAGGTCAAGAGCATGCGTCAGGGGCGCATGAACCTCAAGGAAAGCTTCGCCATTGTCAAGGACGGCGAAATGCTTGTATGCGGCATGCATATCAGCCCCTACGAGCAGGGAAACATCTTCAACACCGATCCGCTCCGGCAAAAGAGGCTGCTTTTGCACAAGAGCCAGATTCGTCATCTGGGGCAGGAAGCCGCTAAGATGGGCTATTCGCTCATTCCCCTTCAGGTTTACCTCAAGGACGGCCGCTTCAAGATGGAACTCGGGCTTTGTAAGGGCAAAAAGCTTCATGACAAGCGCGAAAGCATCGCCGAACGCGATACCAAGCGCGAAATTCAGCGAGCGCTCAGGGAGCGCAACAAGTAAATCCTTCATTCAATCGCCATTCTTCTTCAAACCGCTGCTTCGCGCGCATGGCTTCTGTCTCGTGCGTCAGAGCATATACCGTGCTCAGTCCGCTTTGAAAGCGGGCGTGGGGCAGCCCATGGGGGTGTACTGGTTTCGACGGGATTGTGGGCGGTCAGGTAAGCGAGCCGTGGCCCCGGGC
>CAZACG010000171.1:0-4221 GCA_964483645.1 uncultured Oscillospiraceae bacterium
GTGCTGGTGGAAAAGGGGTATCACGTCACGCCGATCATGTCCGCAAACGCTTATGAGACGGACACGCGCTTTGGGCGTGCGGTGGACTGGATCGCTATGGCAGAGGAAATTACGGGAGAAAAGGTGATTCATACCATTGCACAGGCCGAGCCGATCGGCCCTCAACGGCTGCTGGATCTGCTGATTCTCGCGCCATGCACAGGCAACACGCTGGGAAAGCTGGCACATGGCATCTACGATACCGCGCCAACGCTGGCCTACAAGAGCCATAGGCGCAACGATCGTCCGGTGCTCATCGCGGTATCCACCAACGATGCATTGGCCGTTTCGGCGGCGAGTATTGGCATCCTGCAAAGCCGAAAAGGCGTATTCTTTGTTCCCTTTGAGCAGGATGACTGCGTGCATAAGCCGGAAAGCTGCGTAGCAGATTTTACCAAGCTTTTCGCGGCGGCGCAGGCCGCGCTGGCGGGCAAGCAGCTTCAGCCGATGATTTTTTAATGGATGGGAAGAAAAGAAGGAAAAGCTTCGTTTAATAAAGGGATCATCTCCTGCACGGCCTGCTTGACAGGCCGACAGCTTTCTTTTATCATGAACTACATGAGGTGATATGCGATGGTGAAACGACTTTTGTGCGCAGGTCTGCTTGCGCTGCTGCTGCCTGTCTGCGCGGCGGCGGAGATTGAAATGACACAAGCGGAGTCAGAGGGCAGCCGTCTAGTGAAGTTTTCGATCAAATCCGATGAGAGTGATGCGCAGTCGGGCAAGGAGCCTGCGTCCGATCCTGTGAGCATGGCCATTGACATGCAGATCGAAGTGCGCTTTGCGCAGGAAAAGGCCGCTGCGGTTGCGCAGCGCGCGGGCGCGGCGATTGTGCAGGAGGGGAAGCTGTATCAGGACGGCAGGATTGCCTCCATGGCGCGCACGTGGCAGGGGACGCAGACGGATGGCATGGATGGCAGCAGCGCAGATGCGCTGACCATTTGGCTTGAAACCGGCAAGGAAATCTATCTTGACGAGCTGTTTGCCGATTACGAGGGCGCGTTGGCTGCGATGGAGGAAATCATCACTCGCGATGTGCTGCAAAGCATGAGCGATTATATGGAGTTTTCGGATTTGCTGCCCATGCCGGAAAATGATTATTCGGTGGACGAGTGGGGCTTGACGGTGTATTGGCCGCAGGAGCGCTACCGCTATTTTGACGGAACGAGCGGCAGCGTCACGTTCTACTGGCATGAGCTGGCGGGTTATATTGGTGAGGAAAGCCCGGTTTACGCGCTGGCGCACCCGGATATTCCTGATCGGATTGATTTGATTGAGCGGGCATGTATGAACGGAAGCTTGAGCGATATGCTCTCTTTTGCGCTTGGCGAGCAGCTTGGCGAAATGGAGCAGCGGTATGCGCTGGCTGACCCGGATTATACGACCGACGCGCTGGTTTATCCGCTTGAACGCGTACGGGGATGGTCGGTGGAGATTCCCAAATACGCTCAGACGCCGGCGGAGGAAACGCCGATTTCCGCCATTCGCGCCACGCGCACACGCTTTGCGCAGCTGATCACGGGAAAGACGACGGACAGGGAAGCACTTGCGCTGCTTGGAGAGCCTGTCAAAGAGACGGTTTATGATGAAGACGCTGCCTTTGATGCGATGCTCGAACCCGGCATCAGCCTGTTTTATGAGATCTCGGGGCGCGTGCTCCAGGTGCATTTTGATGAAAGCGGCGTGCTCAACTGCCTGATCCTGCGCGGCGCGATGCCGGAAAGTCTTTACTGAAAAACCAAATCATGATATAATAATCTGCCTGAGTGTTGCTCGGGCGGATTCTTTTTTCAATCAAGAAAATGCTGCGGCGAACGCCGGATAGTTTGAGCATGTAAAGCGGTTCGGAAACACCGAGCCTTCGAATCCCCTTCTTCGCTACGCGTGTGGGGAAGTGTTTTAGAACGAAATCGGTATAAGCATGGATGGTTTGAATCGAAGGAGGTTGGCACATGGCCAAGAAAGCGCCCGCGAAGGGCGGAAGTGGCAAAAAAAGAAAGGTCAGCGGTAAGCGCGGCTCTGCGGCAAAGCGCAGAACGCGCGAGAGTGTGGATCCGCGCGGCGTGGCGGGCATCGTCATCCTATGCGTAGGGCTTCTTGCATTGGCCAGCCAGTTTATTCCGTCGGACGGCGGTTTCCTGCGTCAATGCATGCTCGTCGGACGCGGACTGGGCGGCACGCTCTGCCTGCTTTTGCCGCTGGTGATCTGCTGGGCGGGCGTGACGCTGGTGTTTTTCGGAGAGAAAAAGGTCGGCATGCGCTCCATGATTTGCGGCGCGCTCATCTTTCTGTTTGTTGAAACGCTTCTGCAGCTGTTTCAGGTCGGAACGATTGCGTCCTCGCTGGTGTCCGATGGAAAGAACTTGGGCTATGGCGGCTTTTTAGCGCGATCCTATGAATACGCAGCTTTGGATTGTCGGGGTGGCGGTTTGATTGGCGCGCTGCTGGCATGGCCGCTGTATCTGGCTGTGGATATCTGGGGCGGCGTCATCGTGATGATTTTCGCATTGACGCTCGTTTTGATGGTTATGACCGGCGTTTCCTTTGGCAGCGTGGGCATGTACGTGTCCGAATGGATCGATGATTTCCGCGTGGAATACAGGGAGCGCAAAGAGGAACGTACGGCGATGCGCGCGGCGCAGGAGGAGGAGAGGCTCAGCCGCGAGGCCGAGCTTGCCGAGCAGCGTCAGCTGAAGCGCGAGGAACGCGAAAGGGCGGCGCTTGCCGAGCAGCAGGCGCGCGAGGAAGCGCTTGCCGCACAGAGAGCCGCTGAACAGCAGACTGTTCAGCCGACGAAGGAACAGGAAAGCCCCGCGCCCAAGCGCAAAGGACGCAAAAAAGCGGCGCAGGAGCCCATCTTTGAGGGCTATGAGCAGCCGGAACCTCGCAAGGCAATGCAGACGGGAACGGTGGAGCGCGAATTGTATATCGAGCGCAGTGATGAATTCGAGCGCGCGAGTATTGACGAAGTTCATGATCCGAGAGAGAGCTATCGCCGGGGATCGTTCACCCTTCAGGAGGCTGAGGAAGCTTTTCTGTTTGGCATGAATGCGCAGAGCGCTTCCGAGCAGACGCAGACACAGGCGGAAGAACAGGAAGATCGGGAAGACGTCAGCACGTTTCCTTCCGAGGACACCGCCTGCGCGGCGCCGGAGGAAAGCATTGCGTGCGATGAACGGATCGATGCAAAGGAAGAGGAGAAAACGTCCTACGGCGAGCAGATGGAGGAAAACGCCTTCGAGCTGCCTGTGTATGCGCAGGAGGAGCCGATGGGCAGCACGCCTTCGAGCATCCCTGCGTCGGGCGTTCACCGCAGACGCGCAAGGCAGCCCGTGCAGCAGGCAGTAGCGGAGGGGGCGACGCAGGAGTCTCCTGCGTCGGTCAAGCCGATTGCCGGAGCTGCGCAGTATGCCGCCAAATGGGCGGAAACGGACCGAAGCGGCATAGAACGTTCGGATGACGACAAGACCATCGTGCAGCTGCGTGCCAACAGAATGGACGGCACGCCGCTGGTCATGCCTCGCAAGGACGAGCACGACGGCCCACAGCACGTGGAGGAGGTTTACACCTATCCACCCATCGACCTGCTCAATCGTTCGGGTAGCTCGCAGGATCCCAATCAGCGCGCAAAGGATGAGGCGGGTGCAAGAAAGCTGATCGCGACGCTGGAAAGCTTCGGCGTACAGGCGAAGATGACCCATGTGACTCATGGCCCTGCGATCACGCGCTACGAGCTTCAGCCCGCGCCGGGCGTGAAGGTTTCGCGCATCGTCAATCTGGTGGATGATATCGCGCTGAACATGGCTTCCGACGGCGTGCGCATTGAAGCGCCGATTCCCGGAAAGCCCGCGGTGGGCATCGAGATTCCCAATGAGAAGATTGAAATGGTTTCCCTGCGCGATGTGCTGGAAAGCTCGGAGATGACGCGGGAGAAGTCGCCTACGGCCGTGGCGCTGGGCAAGGGCATTTCAGGCGCGCCTGTTGTGGCGGATCTGGCCAAGATGCCGCATGTGCTCATTGCCGGCGCGACAGGATCGGGCAAATCCGTGTGCATCAACACGATCATCAATTCGATCATCTACCGCGCGACGCCGCAGGAGGTTAGACTGATTCTTATCGACCCGAAGGTGGTCGAGCTTTCCGTTTACAACGGCATTCCGCACCTGCTTGTGCCGGTGGTCA
>CAZACG010000172.1:0-4202 GCA_964483645.1 uncultured Oscillospiraceae bacterium
GCGAGCTGGGTTCAGAACGTCGTGAGACAGTTCGGTCCCTATCCATCGTGGGCGAAGGACACATGAGAGGAGCTGCTCCTAGTACGAGAGGACCGGAGTGGACGCATCACTGGTGCAACAGTTGTCATGCCAATGGCACAGCTGGGAAGCGAAATGCGGACGGGATAAACGCTGAAGGCATCTAAGCGTGAAGCCCACCTCAAGAAGAAGTGTCCCATTCGAAAGAAGTAAGACCCCTGGAAGACTACCAGGTGATAGGTCATCGGTGGAAGTGCGGTAACGTATGGAGCTTGATGATACTAATCGGTCGAGGACTTGATCAAAGAAACTGAGACAAGTGAGACCAAAGGGAAAATTGAAAGAGATTGGTTTTTCGCAGGATGTAAGAAGTTTGGATGTGCGGTTTTCAGGGTACGCGCGATATAGAGAAGAGAGCGCGGATGTGCGGAGAGTCTCCAAGTCGGAGGCTGCGGTTAAGAAGAGACGCAGCGGAAGCCAAGAAGACGAAGGACTGCACAAACCCTTGACAGTATTCCGGTGACAATGGCGAAAGGGATCCACCTGTTCCCATACCGAACACAGAAGTTAAGCCTTTCAGCGCCGATGGTACTTGGCTGGAGACGGCCCGGGAGAGTAGGACGTTGCCGGATTCCAAATGAAAAAGAGCTCAGCATTTGCTGAGCTCTTTTTCATTTGGAATTATGCTTTGTCCCTGCACGCTCCCGGGGTATCTCAGCCAAGTACAACATGGTCCTTGGTTAGGTGAGACGTCTGCGGCGTCCGGCAACGAAAAGAAGCAGACGGCGAACTGCACGGGAGTGAATTGGCGCGGAGCGGATTAAAGTAATCTGCAACGGAGGTGTGTTTAGTTCAATTTGAGCATTGGACACGAGGACTATTCATTTTATGCTGCATATGATATAATCAATGGGCTTACAGCAACGCTGACAGAAAAGAACGCTGACAGAAAAGGGTTGTTTGAAGTACTTGAGTTAATCATGAGTTCTGCGAGGTAGAAATAATGGGTATATGCGATCTAATCCAAAAGTGGAGTGGGATCGACCAATCTGATCAACTGGTGATCCTTGTTGACGATAAGCAAAAAAACATTGCAGATTCAATGATGGAAGAAGGAATGCTTGATATTCAAATGAAGCATTTCGCCGAGGATGGAGAACTATTTTCCCTGCTCAAATCATTGAAAAGCCATGATTTGGTCATGGTGTTACTGTCAGTTGACACATATATGAATTCGGGTGCTAACAGATATTTTTCGGCATTCAAGAAACCGGACTGGCTTAAGGCAAAATATATATTTGTAAGACTTGATATTTCAAAGGAATCGTTGATACAGGGGCTTTCAACAGAAAAAGAGCTTGTCTATCAGAAGATTGAAGAGATGAATCGCTTTCGTTCTGATGAAATAGTTACGGTTACAGGTGAAGGAGGAACGGATATATCGTTTAGAATAAAGTCCTTTACGACATGTTCGCATGAAATAACCATGGACGGAGGCATGGCTTTTCTTCCGCCGTCGGAGACTTCTGTGGAAGTCATCACCGAGACTGCGACCGGCAGAATTGTTGTAGATATGGCGGTAGGACAGCTTTATCACTTCGGTGAACTTGTAGGATACTTTGGGCGGGTGTCTGAGCCTGTTGTGATCATGGTGCAAAATGGCGTTATGACGGACATTCATGGCGGCGATATGGCGACTGGGCTGAAGGAGAAACTATTCAGTTTACCGGTTGAGTGTCGCAGATTGGTTGAACTCGGGCAGGGGTTGTCGAAGATGGAGCCGACCGGCTTAATTGGTGTGGATGAAAGCATTATTGACTCTTGCCATTTCGGCTTTGGTGACGGCTGGAAATGCGGGACGCATTTGGATGTTGTGATTCAGAAGCCTACCATTCGGCAATTCTGAAATACGCAGCATATGGATTCAAAAGAGTATGCGTAAACTGCATGGTTTTTGAGTGTTTTGGTGTTGTTGAGAAACCCAAAAATCAACTGTTTAAAGGCGTACAAGATGCTTTTGTCGCCGCAGAGGTAGATCTGGTATGAGGGGAAAGATCACTCTGCACCTATGCTCATGCGTAACGCATGGGTATACAAACAAAGAAGAGGTTATCTCACTAAGGGAAGTATGCGCAGAATTAAAGAAAAAACGCCCGTGAAACATCGTGATTTTTGATGCTTCACGAGCGTTTTTTGTGCAGTACTGCTCTTAGAGAGACAATGCTTTTTCATCCTAAGCTCAAATCCAATCGAACCTTTCAAGAATTTGCCGTCAGGTGAGGGAATGGCTTCGCAATGGAAACCGTTGAGTTGCCGCCTAAACCTGCCAGAGGACTCTACCTTGACGCCATATTCGCTTCGCGTTTGTGGAATCTGAGAACAGGTTAGCATGCGGAAAAGCAAAGCGCTCACGCGACCAGTCGATCACATGCGCTCTGCACGAGCTCACGCAAAGCGGGAAAGAAGCTATCGCCCAGATCGCGGATATTGAGGATGGACAGATACATCAATTGAATGACGGAGAGCACGGTATTGTCCGGCGCAGTGAAGTGAATCCGCGCCGCCTTAAGCTGAGCGAAGATGCTCTCTGCTGAGGAAAGACAATGCTCGCGTGTGGTCTCTTCGGGCAGAAAGGTGTGCAGATAGGGCAGATCCTCGCGCAGGAAGCGCGCGATGCCCATCTCGTGAATGGTTTCAAAGACGGAGTAAACGAATGCAGCAGCGCGCTCCTTGTCGCTTTTTCCCTGCGTTTGAGCAAGGGTTTGCTGCGCGTGATCGAGGATATGCTCTTCCCAATGCTTGCTGACAGCCAAAAAGAGGCGCTCCTTGCTTTCAAAGAATTTATAAAAGGATGATTTGGAAATGCCGGCATCCGCCGTCAGCGCATCCAGCGACGTTTTGCGTACGCCTGTGGTGAGCGCATGACGAAGCGCGCTGTCAAAGAGCTTTTGACGAATCTCGTCGCGCTGCGTGCTTGTAAAGGGCAGAGCCATGGATAAGCCTCCTTTGAATAACGATCACGGTTGGAGGGTCACGGTCGCGTTCATGCCCGGCAGCAGAGTCTTGCCCTCGGGCAGCGTCATGCGCACATCGAAATAGGTGGCGTTCTGCTTTCGGACGCCGAGCGGACGAATTTCGGTGACCGTGCCGGAAAAGGTTTCGCCCTCATAAGCGTCCAGCGTATAGGTAAGCGTATCGCCGACGCGGATGGAGGTCAGATCAAGCTCGTCCACCTCGGCGGAAAGCTCAAGCGTGGAGAGGTCTGCAACCTCGGCCAGCAGCATGCCGCGGTAGACCTGCGCACCGGATTGGGCGGCGAGCAGCGTGATCGCGCCGTTTGCAGGCGCGGTTATGTCCGCAGAAGCGTCCTTGGCGGCCTGTGCGTCAACGACGTCAAAGAGCATGTCGCCTACGCTGACCGTATCTCCCGGCTGTACATGCACGCGAACAATGCGGCCCTGCGCGCTTACGGCGCTGTCCGCATAGCGCATGACCTTGCCGCGGCCGATTTCGCTTTCCGTGTCATGATCGCTTTCGCGGAAACAGCGAACGGTATCGTCTGGCTCGAAATCACCGCTCAGAATTTCAACGATATAAGCGTTTCCGTTCACGCTTGTCACGCGGCCGACGCCCTTCTCACCGTTCCATTTGAGATAGACCGTTTCACCGGCGTGAATATATCGGTTTTCGTCGTCATCATAGGCTTGGCGCGTGTCGGCGGCGATATAGAGCGCATGCTCCGGCTCGATGACGGCCAGCGCGCCATAGCGGGCGAGCACGCCCTGCGCATCGTCACCCTCGGCGGCAAACACAGCAGAAACCGTTCCGCTCTGCGCGGCGTAGACCGGCGCGGCGTCCAGCGTGAAGAGCGTATCCCCCTGAGACACGCTGTCCCCGGCGGCAAGATCAAAGGGCAGGAGAGTTCCGGCATAGGGCGCGGTCAGTTTGTAGGTTTTCGGTGCGACGATGGTGGCGTTTGCCGTTGCACCCAGCGCGCAGGCCGAGGTCAGGCACAGCGTCAGAAGAGCGAGGAGGAATGCAAGCTTGGTTTTCATCGTGAAAGATCCTTTCTGAATCGTTGCTTAGGGTAGGTTATTGCTTAAAAACTGTTTGGCTGCGAGTGTGAAGCAGCTTTATCATATAAGCGTATTTCGGAAGAGGGGCGCGCAATGCGCGCTTTATTC
>CAZACG010000173.1:0-4202 GCA_964483645.1 uncultured Oscillospiraceae bacterium
TCCGCGGCGTAGAATCTCACGGCATGCTGCTGTGCGCGGCGAATGCGGATGATTCAAAGCTGAGCCTGCTGACCGTGGATTCCGATATGGAGGACGGCTGCGAAATCGGCTAACCGGCATCACGTCGCTTCGTGCTATCATCTCCGGAGAGCGCTGTCATTGCGCTACCTTGCAGCCGATGACGGAGCTTTGATGATGGACAGCGTAAGAGAATTCAAATAGGCGTATGAAGAAGAATCAGGGAATTCCCGTCATTTCGGGGATTCCCTGATTTGGAACAGGAGACATTATGAGCAAAGAAATCATCGAGTATCCACCGCTGATCGGCCTTTTCGACACGCATGCTCATCCCAATGACAATCGCTTTGATGAGGATCGGGAGATGGTGCTGGCCGCTATGCGTGAAAGACAAATGCTCTGCGTCTGTGTGGGCGCAGATATGGCTTCCAGTGCGGAAAGCATCGAATTGGCGAACGGAAATGAGGGCATATATGCTTCTGTCGGCGTGCATCCGCACGATGCGAAGACATTTACCGATTCGGATATTCCGAAGCTGACAAGCTGGCTGACGCAGGAGAAAAAGGTTGTAGCGCTCGGCGAAATCGGCTTGGATTATTACTATGACCTTTCTGCACGTGACGTACAGAGGGATGTGTTTGCTCGCCAGCTCGATTTGGCCTATGAGCTTCATAAACCGGTTATTCTGCATATTCGAGACGCACACGGAGACGCCATGGATATGCTGCGCGCACACAAGAATCGATTGCCCCAGTGTGTTGTACATTGCTGCTCGTGCAGCTGGGAGAGCGCGAAGGTGTATATGGGGCTGGATTGTATGATTTCTTTTGCCGGGCCTGTAACGCTCAAACGTTCGGTGAATTTGCATGAGGTTGCGCGCAATATGCCGCTTGAACGGATGATGATTGAGACTGACAGCCCCTATCTTGCGCCGGAGCCTGTGCGCGGACGACGGAACAACCCTGTAAATGTGGAGCATATCTGTCGCTTTATCGCCAATCTGCGTGGCATGGATGCGCAGGAGCTTTGCGACTTGACAAGGGAAAACGGCAAGCGCTTCTATCGAATTGAAGAATAAATGAAGAAGCTGTTCGGACAAGACATTGGTCGGTCTGCCAAGCGAATACTGTTCTCAGAACATAACGATTGATAAGCGCGAAGCGAATATGGGAGCAAGGGGGCGAAGTCCCTTGGCAGGTTTGGGTGGAAGCTCAACTGTTTCCATAGTGAAGCCATTCTCTCAAAGAAGTCAGGGAGCGAAGTGTTACCTGACGGTGGTTTCTCTAAAGGCTAGATTGGATTTGAGTGTAGTATAAGAACCCCGGACATTTCAAGCCAAAACGAAGAATTGCGCCCCGCCAAAGGACGATCGAAAAGCCCTTTGGCGGGGCGATTTGGATATGTAATACTGTTTTCAGATCAAAACGATTGATAAGCGCGAAGCGAATATGGGGTAAGAGGCGAAGTCCCTTAGCAGATTTGGGCGATAGCTCAACGGTAACTTCGCAAGAAGGGATGCGAACGACACGTTAGCCAACCAGATGCTCAATGAGAATCTTGATTCCCATGACGATCAGCACGAGGCCCCCGAAAAACTCGGCCTGCTTTTGATATTTGCTGCCGAACAGATGACCGATCTTTACGCCGGCCATACAGCATACAAAGGTCGTTACGCCAATAAAGGACACGGCCGGAACGATCTGAACTTGAAGCAGTGCAAAGGAGACGCCAACAGCCAGCGCGTCGATGCTCGTAGCAACGGCCAGCGGAACCATAGCTTTCACGGAAAAGTCATCGTCCACGGATTCTTCCTCATTGCTTCGCGCTTCTCTGAGCATATTAATCCCAATGAGCGCCAGCAGCGCAAAGGCGATGAAGGGGGCGATAGAGGTGACCAGCGCTTCAAAGCGCGTGCCGAGGAGATAGCCAATCAGCGGCATGACGGCCTGAAAGACGCCGAAATACAGACCACAGATGAGCATGTGCTTGATGCTGCACTTTTTTACCGATAACCCCTTGCAGATGGAAACGGCGAACGCATCCATTGAAAGACCGATTGCGATGACGAAAAGCTCCCAAAGACCCATGAAGTATCCTCCCTTGTTTTATGCGGATTGCGGAATATAATAAAAGAGACCCAATCCGCCCGTTAAAATGGTGCAGATTAGTCTCGTCATTTCATATAAAGCCAGAGGCAACGCCCCAGTATGTTGGCTCTATCACGCAGAAGACTGCGCCGACTACTCCCTAAATCATCTGATTCAGTATAAACGAAAGAGGTAGAGTTAGTCAACGCTAATCAAAATCATATCAAAGGAGAATTGCTTTTTCTCTAATGATGCTTTCGAAAGCCTTCGTATTCAGCCAAATGGATAGGGGAAAGCGCGTTTGGGCAAGCCATGACACAAGAGGTTAAATGAGAGAAAAGAAGAGGAGCGATTATCGCTCCTCTCTGAAGTAGGCAAGGCCAAGGCTGGCGGGCGGCTGATCCTCACGCTTTTTGCGAAGCGAGGTGACGATCAGCACGACGATAGTGACGACATAGGGAACCATCTGAATCAGGTCGGTGATATAGCCGGGAACGCTGAAGCCCAGCAGCGTCGGCAAAAACTGATAGAGCCAGTAAAGCAGGCCGAAGAGATAGGAGCCCCAAATGGCGCTCAGCGGCTTCCAAGTCGTAAAGATGACCAAAGCAACGGCCAACCAGCCAAGCGCTTCAATCTGTCCCGTAGTCGCCCAGATGCCCTGATTATAATCCAGCACATAATACAGACCGCCAAGACCGGAAATGCCTGCGCCAAAGCAGGTCGCCATATACTTGTAACGCGTTACATTGATTCCTGCGGCGTCCGCAGTCGCCGGATTTTCGCCGACGGCGCGCAGGTTAAGACCGATGCGAGTATGGGCGAGGATGCAGTGCAGAACGATGGCCAGCACGATAGCGGCATAGACCATAAAGCCATAGCCGAACACGGTTTGTCCGATTGCGCCCATGCCGGAAAGCACGGGAATTTTGGTTTGGAAGGTTTTGTAGACGATGCTCTGCGTTGCCGTGCGTCCGTCCAGAATATACACACCAAAGAAATTCGCGACACCCATGCCAAAGGTGGTCAGCGCAAGGCCTGTAACGTTTTGATTGGCGCGCAGCGTGATGGTCAGAAAGCTGTAAATCAAGCCGCCCAGCATCGCAGCAATGAATGCGCAGACGAGCGCCAGAACAACGGAAAAGACCATATTCGGGTTTGCAGCGGTATTCTCATACAGATATGCGCTGGCAAAGCCCGCAAAGCCGCCCAAATACATGATGCCCGGAACGCCGAGATTCAGATTGCCGGATTTTTCGGTCAGAATCTCGCCCATTGCGCCATACATGACGATGGTGCCAAAGGGGATTGCGCGAAGAATCCATGCGATAAGCGTATCCATCAGCGCACCTCCTTCGTGTGTCCGCGGAAAATGAGCTTATAGTTGATGAAGAATTCACTGCCCAGAATAAAGAAAAGAATGATACCTGCGATGATATCGGAGGCGAAGTCGTTGAGCGCATAGGCAGAAGCGATTTCGCCCGCGCCCTTTTCAAGGAAGATGAGCAGGAAGGAGATCAGCGCCATGGTGAAGGTGTTAAACTTGGCCAGCCATGCGACAATAATCGCGGTAAATCCATTTCCGCCCGCTGTTCCGGTCGAGATGGTCTGATCACGGCCTCCGACAATGAGGAAGCCTGTCAGACCGCAGAGCGCACCGGAGAGAATCATGGTGCGGATGACCACCTTACCGACGTTGATGCCCGCATAACGCGCGGTATTCTCGCTTTCTCCGACGACGGAAATCTCATAGCCGTGCTTGGAGTAACGCAGGTAGCAGAACATCAGTACGACCAAAGCGACCACGACGATCAGATTGATGTTATAGCGCTGTCCGAAGACTTGGGGAAACCAACCGGCCTTGCTCTTCATATTCAGCTTACCGAGGCCGGAAGCCTGACCGCGCCAGATGTTGACGCAGCAGGCGACAATCTGAATGGCGACATAGTTCATCATCAGGGTGAAGAGGGTTTCGTTGGTGCCAAAGCGAGCTTTAAACCATGCGGGGATGAACCCCCAGATCGCTCCGGCGATTACGCTGTCCAGCAGCATGGCAGCATAGAGTGCAGGGGAGGGAAGCTTGCCGCCAAAGTATACCAT
>CAZACG010000174.1:0-4198 GCA_964483645.1 uncultured Oscillospiraceae bacterium
CTTTAGTGCCGCTACGCTGGTCGCGCATAGACTGGAAATCGTCCAGAACAACATGCAGCAGCTCGCCGATTCGCTGGAAAACCAGATTCAGACCATGGAAAACATTTCCATTGAAATCGGTCTGTCCTCCGATTATCTGCCCAGCATGCTCGACCGCGGCCCGACCTACGATCTGGATTTGCTCAAGAGCTTCAAGCAGTATGCCCATTACTCCCCGCTGAGCAAGCAGTACTTTCTCGTCTACCGTTCCTCGGATAGGATTTTCACCTCCGAGGGATATACGGCTGTGTTCCGATATTATGCGCCTGAAATCCTGCGCGTTTCCTCCGAGGAAGCCGACTCCATTCTGGATCAGATTCTTCCCGATTCCCGAACGGTTCGTCTGAACATTGGCTCCAGCATGCTCCTTTCCTTTCCGATTCAATTTCACGGTCTTGATCTGACTGGCGCGCACGACGCTGCGCTCTGCTTCGTGATCAGCCGCCAGCAGCTTCTGGATTACGTTGAGCAAATCAGCTCCGATCTTCCCGGACAGTATGTCATCAGCGTGAGCGGCGTTCAGATTTTTGACAATTCACCAATTACCGCAAAGGAGATGCGTAAGGATAAGCAATATCTGGAGGTTTCCTCCTCCCGTTCCAAGGTAACCATCAGTGCGCTTCCCCAGTTTGAGGGCTGGCAGTTGCTCATCGCACGGCTTAATTCCCGCTTCTACATCGTCGCAGCCTTGCTGATGATGCTCATCGCCGCGCTGCTCGCGTGGGCCATGGCGCATTTCAGCTTGCTCCCGCTGGAAAAGCTGCTGCGCAAATACACATCCGACACCTCGCAGATCGAAAGCGATTTCAGGCAGCTGGATACGATCATGCGCACCATGGAGGATCGGCATATGGGTTCTCAGTATCAGTTGCGCAACCATCTGCTCGTTCTGCTGCTGCGCGGTAATTATAGCGAAAAACTGATTGACCGCTGGTCCATGCTGGGCATCGACCTGAGCAAGCCGCGGTTCCGCGTTTTCATGTTTGAAAAAGTCGCACAAACAGACCGACAGCACATTCTGCGCGTTGAGCTGGAAAAACAGGGCGATCGACGCGTTGTCTTTTACACCGTCGAGATGTATGATGATGACAACCTCTTCGTGATTGCCAACTACGAGGACACGCTTTCTGACGAAGACGTATTGGACAAGGTACAGGCAATTGCGCAAAGGCGTCATCTGACGGTATTCGGCGGCAAGTCTGTCGATTCTCCCAAGCGATTGTCGCTCTCCTTTATGTCCGCCATTACGGAAAGCCGCTATGGCATAGCACCCAAAGCGCAGCTGGTTACCGTGGATTCTCTTTCCAATACGCTGATTGCCGCTTCCAGATCGGACAGCGATACGGCGAAGGCTCAAGCCTGCGCCGCCGTCACAGCCTTTCTCTCGGAAGACGCATTGGATTACATGCTGACCCGTCAGCGGCTTTACGAGCTCATCGGCAACGTAATCGCCAAGGTCGACGAAGCAGGTCTCGGCGTTTCCAAAACAGAGATCAACGATCTTATCCTGTTGCCTGATGCAAGCATGATCGCTTCGGATCTTTTCGCCATTTTGCAAAAAGCCTCCAATGAAGCCTCTCTTGACAAACCGACCGGCGACGATACCTCCCGGCTGATCGTGGAATACGTCATTGCAAACGCCTATGATCCGGACATCAATCTCCAGGACATGTCCCATCAGTTTGGTCTGAGCAGCGACTATATCAGCACCATGATCAAGCGCGAAACAGGCGTCGCCTTTAAGGAATATCTGACCACGCTGCGTATCAGCGAAGCACGCCGTCTGCTCATAGAGGACAAAACACTGACCATCAATGCCGTCGCGCTTCGCGTCGGACAGCGATACGGCGAAGGCTCAAGCCTGCGCCGCCGTCACAGCCTTTCTCTCGGAAGACGCATTGGATTACATGCTGACCCGTCAGCGGCTTTACGAGCTCATCGGCAACGTAATCGCCAAGGTCGACGAAGCAGGTCTCGGCGTTTCCAAAACAGAGATCAACGATCTTATCCTGTTGCCTGATGCAAGCATGATCGCTTCGGATCTTTTCGCCATTTTGCAAAAAGCCTCCAATGAAGCCTCTCTTGACAAACCGACCGGCGACGATACCTCCCGGCTGATCGTGGAATACGTCATTGCAAACGCCTATGATCCGGACATCAATCTCCAGGACATGTCCCATCAGTTTGGTCTGAGCAGCGACTATATCAGCACCATGATCAAGCGCGAAACAGGCGTCGCCTTTAAGGAATATCTGACCACGCTGCGTATCAGCGAAGCACGCCGTCTGCTCATAGAGGACAAAACACTGACCATCAATGCCGTCGCGCTTCGCGTCGGATATAGAAAGCCTTCCAATTTCAGCAAGAAATTTAAGGAAATGACCGGCATGCTCCCTTCGCAGGTGCGTTGAGTTCAATCCTCTCCCCATTTCCGGAAAACCCAAATTCCCGAAATCCCCCCTAAATCCGCAATTCGCGGCATTTTGGGGGGATTATATTTGCATTTCAGGCTTGTAAAAACCACCCAAACTATGCTACACTATTATTGTAAATTTTGCGTTCGTTATCAAAAACGACAAACAAAGAGGTGTAAGGAATGACTGTTTCACCATCTCCGCAGAAGAAGACCCGCTGGACCATGCTCAAGAAGCGTCTTGCCTATTGCTGGCCTCGCTACATTCTTCTTTTGCCGGCTCTGATCTACGTAGCCATCTTCAGCTACGCGCCGATGTACGGCATTCAGATTGCTTTCAAAAAATACCGCGTGAAGCTGGGTATCACCGGCAGCCCGTGGCTTGATCCAATCTACCAGAACTTCCAGAAATTCATCGAGTACCCCGACTTCTGGAAGATGATCCAGAATACACTGTCCATTACACTGTATTCGCTGCTCACCTTCGGCCTTCCCATCATCCTCGCTCTGATGCTCAACGAGGTACGCAGCGTGAAGCTGAAGAAGACCGTGCAGATGGTCACCTACGCGCCGCACTTCCTCTCCGAGGTTGTTGTCTGCTCGCTGGTTATCATGATGCTTGACCGCTCCAACGGCCCGATCAACAACCTGATTGTGATGCTCGGCGGCTCGCGTACTGCATTCATGACCGAACCCAGTATGTTCTCTTCCATATACGTATGGTCGGACGTCTGGCAAAACATCGGATGGAACTCCATCCTCTATATCTCCGCACTTTCTTCCATTTCTCCCGAATTGGTTGAAGCTGCCAGGATTGACGGTGCGAACCGGATGCAGATCATCCGTCACGTCAACATTCCCGGCATCCTGCCCACCATCGCCATCACGTTCATCATGCGAATGGGCGGTCTGCTCTCCGTCGGCCACTCCCGCATCTTCCTGCTGCAGAACGATCTGAACCTTTCCGCTTCTCAGGTCATTTCGACCTATGTATACCGGATGGGTATTCTGGCCGGTGAATACAGCTACTCCACCGCGATTGAGCTGTTCAACAATGTGATTAATATTCTGGTTCTGCTGATCGCGAACAAAGTCATCAAGACCGTCACCGATACGGGCTTGTTCTGATGGGAGGACTGAATCATGGCAAATACGCATAAGAAGCGTTTTCACGTTTCTCTCTTCGATTTTATCAACGTCACCATTCTGGTGATTCTGACCCTGGTCTGCTTGTATCCGCTGTATTATACGGTCATCGCATCCTTCTCGGATTATCTGCCCGTATCAACCGGCACGGTTTATTTCTGGCCGGTTGGCTTCCAGACCACAGCCTACGAAGCCGTTTTCCAGAACAAGGAAATTTGGGTCGGCTATCTGAATACGATTCTCTATACCGTGTTCGGTACGCTCTTCAATCTCTTCCTGACCATTCCTACCGCATACGTCATGAGCAAGAAGGACACCCCCGGTCACGCCTTCTTTACATGGTTCTTCCTGATCACCATGTACTTCAGCGGCGGCATGGTTCCCACGTACCTGCTCTATAAAAACTTGGGTCTGGTAAACAATCCCCTGGTCATGGTCGTCGCGGGCGGCATCAGCATCTACAACATGATCGTCACGCGCACCTATTTCTCCAACAACATCCCGGACAGCCTGTACGAGGCAGGCGAGCTGGACGGCGCAAGCGAATTCGGTCTGTTCTTCCGCATTGCACTGCCCCTCTCCGGTCCGATTCTCGCCGTC
>CAZACG010000175.1:0-4174 GCA_964483645.1 uncultured Oscillospiraceae bacterium
TATGTTCCGATCATGGATCAAGACGATGCTCGTTTGGCTTTGACGGCCATGCTGGACACCGAGATCGGACAGATCGGCGCGGATGGCGAGGTGAAGATTGATTCTGACGGCAATGTGAGCGCGGATGAAAACAGCAAGCCCAATATCATTGCCGGCGATGCTACCATCAACGCAAACGGTGATATCGGCACGCAGGATCATCCGCTGGATACTTCGATCGAAGGATTCCATGGTAGCGGAAACGATATTCATCTAGATAACAGCAGCAAGGATCTGGAGATCAGCGGCGTGGATGCCGACAAGCTGGACGTGAAGACCGACGGCAATGTGACCGGCAGCGACAACAAGATGCACGATATCATCATTGATGCAGGCGGATATGTTGGCTCCCCGGACGATCCTTTCCGTTTTACGGCAGACGGCAGAGTGGATATCCATGGCAAGTTGGGTACATGGTACGAGAACCTGTATGTTCCGATCATGGATCAAGACGATGCTCGTTTGGCTTTGACGGCCATGCTGGTGCTGCGTTTTGACGTAACCATTGCCGGCGAATCTCGTAGCCTCTATGCATTCATCGGTTTCACGACGGACGGAAGGTTGTGGCTGATCGGCTTCTTCCTCTGTGATGGCGCGGCTGACGAAGCGTTTTGGACGGAAGTCTTGGAAGAGCTCAGCTTGTACGTTGCCAAGTTCGGTTTGGTTATCCATGACGGCGAAAATGAGCTTGAAGAGGCGCTGAGGAAGACCAATGCGCATAATGGCTGCGTTGATCTGAGTAAGCGGAATGAAGGCGTCAGCCTTCACGAAGCGCTGACTGGGGCGCTGAAGGCTATCGTGAAAGAGCCGAAGGCGATGGACGATGAGGTGAAGCGCATGGAAGAGACGCTTCAGCAAGCGCTTGACGGAGCATTTGAATCCGAAGAGGATGCGCTGAAAGCGGCTGAATGTCAAGCTGAAGCGTATATGTCCGAAAGCGAAAGCAGGATCCGTTTCAAGTTCTAAGAAAACAACCCTATAAAGCGAGCGGAGATGCACTGTGCGTGCATCTCTGCTCTTTTGAAAGGTAAAACAATTATATAATATTTCAATCCACACAGCATATCACTCCATGCGAAGATAAGGTACAATAAATTGCGCAAATTGAAAAGACATAGTTTGCAAGCTCTGATACGCTGCTTTCATTCGGAGCAAATTGAAATGATGCTGTGACCAATCCTAGGGTGTGCATTTGAACAAAAGTGTCAAATAGTGTATCATTTTCTTATTCATATTGACATGCGATATGACGAGTGATAGAATACGAACGTAAGAAGAACGTGCGCATTATGAAATACAGGATACCGGCTTCTTGCCTGTCAAGGGCTTTGTATACCTTGCATGGTGGCCGGGATCATACAGACAGCTCACAGAGCTGTCGTTGATGCCTGTATCAATTCGGTAAAACGGACATCTCTGACTTCATTCTTCGTTTTACACACCGGCAAGCTTTGAAGTGTGAATAATCGGTTCTTTTCTATACTCGGGAGGAAAAACGATGCATAAAGCGCATATTGCGGTTGATCCGAACACATTACAGCAACGCATTCAAACCTGCACAGCGCATTCGCGCGCGGCAGCAGAACTGACCAAGGAATGCCTTGAATGCTGTGGTCTCGGCGAAGCCGGGTACTTGTCGGGGCTTCTCCATGACTGCGGAAAGTTCACGGAAGAATTTGACGCATATCTGGAAAAATCTGTCGCAGGCGAATCAGTGAAAAGGGGAAGCGTCATCCATACCTTTGCCGCAGTCCGTTATTTGCTGGAGAATTTTCATACCAGCGTCGGCAAGCTCAAGGAAGCGGATCTGTCCGCGGAATTGCTCGCTGTGAGCATCGGCGGGCATCATGGACTGATTGACCTGTGGGATGAGCATCATCAAAACGGCTTTGATCACCGACTGACTCGGCAGCCGGAGTATGATCATCGGGCGATTGCTTCCTTTCATGCGGAATGCGCGGACGAAGAGGAAATTCAGCGGCTTTTTGAAAAGGCGCACACGGAGATTTTCAAGTTCTATCAGAACAAACTGATTCCGAGCGTGAAGAGCAGTGCGGAAGCCTTCTTTGCACTGGGGCTCATGGCTCGTCTGATGACCTCCGCTGTTGTCGATGCGGACAGAACGGATACGCGTTGCTTTCAGCAGAATCTTCCGCATCCGAAAGTACAGCCGCCGTCGTGGGAGGAATGTGCCGCACAGGTGAATGCCTATGTGGCAGGCTTTCCGCTGGACACGGCGATTCAACGGGCGCGCAGAGCCTTTTCGGATTTCTGCGAGGCTTCGGCACAGAGGGCGCCCGGTCTGTATCGGTTGGATCTGCCTACGGGCGGAGGAAAGACGCTTGCCGCACTCCGCTTTGCCGTGCTGCATGCCGAGAAAAATGGAATGCGCAGAATCATTTATACTGCGCCCCTGCTTTCGATTATTGATCAGAATGCGAAGGTGATACGCGCCGCTGTGAAGGACAGTGTATGCGTCCTGGAACATCATTCCAATGTGCTTGAGGACAAGGCCGCCCCGGAGGAGCTGGCGCAGACGGAGCTATTGCAGGAAACATGGGACGCGCAGATCATCATCACGACCTTTGTGCAGCTGCTCAATACGCTCTTTAGCGGAAAAATGTCGTCCGTTCGACGGTTCCAAAGCCTTTGCAACAGCGTGATTATCATTGACGAGGTGCAGTCGCTGCCGCCCAAGATGCTCTCGATGTTCAATATTGCTGTTAACTTTCTGACGACCTGCTGTGGGACGACGGTGCTTCTGTGCTCCGCGACGCAGCCTGCGTTTGACGCGGCGATGCGTCAGATGCGGCTCTGTGAACGGCTGATCGACGAAAACACATTTCGCCGGTATGAGCCTCTGTTTCGGCGCACCGTTATCCGCGATGACGGGCAGAGTACCCTGCCGGAAATTGCCGTGCATGCTGCAGAGATGCTACAAACCTCCGATAGCCTGCTGATTGTGTGTAACACCAAACGGGAAGCTGCCGAGATGGTTGAAGTGCTGAATGGGGCAACGGACGCCAAGGTGTTTCATCTGTCTGCCGGGATGTGTATGGCGCATCGAGAACGAACGCTGGGCGCTTTGAACGAGGCGCTGGAGAAGAAGGAAAAGCTGGTCTGCGTTTCGACCCAGCTGATTGAAGCGGGCGTGGATGTGTCCTTTGGCGCGGTGATCCGGCTGGCGGCAGGACTGGATAACATCGTGCAGGCCGCAGGACGCTGCAATCGGCATGGAGAACATGAGGAGCCGCAGAGCGTCTCGGTCGTTCATCTGAAAAATGAAAAGCTGGGCTCGCTCGCTGAGATTCGCGCTGCGCAGGATGCGCTGAATATTCTGCTGGCGGATTATCATCGAGATCCGGATAGGTATTCGCATGATCTGACCTCGGATGCCGCAATTCAGCGATACTATACCGCGTTGTATCGGGCCATGGCGCGCGGCGCGCAGGATTACGCGACCCATGGGCAGACGCTGTTTGAACTGCTCTCAACCAATACGCAGTTTGCATCGGAGGACGCGTCTTCCTACTTTCTTCGTCAGGCGTTTCGCACAGCGGGCGAGTGGTTTGAGGTTTTTGACAGCAATCAGGAAAGTGTGCTTGTTCCTTATCGGGAAGGCGCTGAGCTGATTGAGCGTCTGGCCCGGCCGCAGGCGGCGTACGATATGGCCTATGCGCAGCTTTTGCTTCAAAAGGCGGCTTCCTATACGGTTTCGCTGGCCACCAATCGGATTGAGCAGATGGAAAAGCGCGGTATGATCTATCCCCTGCTCCATGGAAGTCTCTATGTTTTAAATCAGGAATACTATGACAATCTGCTAGGCATCAAGGAGGGAAATGATTCATGCAGCACCCTAATATTGTAGAATTCGAGGTCTATGGTGATTATGCGCTGTTTTCCGATCCGCTGACACGAGTGGGCGGCGAAAAATGTACGTATCAGGCGCCGACGTATGAAGCGCTCAAGGGCGTGTTGGCATCAATATATTGGAAGCCAACATTTGTGTGGATAGTGGATGATGTGCGTGTGATGAACCGCATCCAGACGGAGGTGAAGAGTATTCGCCCCATCAAGTATAACGGCGGAAACGATCTGGCGTATTACACCTATCTGAAGGATTGCCGCTATCAGG
>CAZACG010000176.1:0-4164 GCA_964483645.1 uncultured Oscillospiraceae bacterium
GAAGCCCCTGAGACCATATCGCGTCGCTTTGCTCATTCCCTGTTTCCTCTTTACGCCGGTTAAAAGACTTTTATACCGTGTGCGCTCCAAGCGGCTTTCCTACGCATGACGCAACTCCGGGCATCCAAAACGCCGATATTCATCAGGGCGCTATTCCCGATTCGCCAGCCATTGCACAAACTCGCGCACAGCGCCGCGTCCGCCATCGCTTGCGCAAACATAATCCACCGCTTCGCGAATCTCCTGTGCCGCATCGCGCGGGCAGGCCGTCACGCCGCAAAAGCGGATGCAATCCAGATCATTGAGATCATCGCCGATATACGCAATCTGCTCCGCAGAAAAGCCCTTGCGCTGCGCAATGCTCCGAAGACAGGAGAGCTTGTCTTCAACGCCTTGGTAAAGCTCCTCGATGTGCAGCTCCTGAGCACGACGAGCTACGATAGCGGATCGTCGTCCCGTAATGATGACCGGCACAATGCCCAGCTGGGGCAGCATCTGCGCAATCGCATAGCCATCCTTGCAGTCAAACGCCTTGAATGTCTCGCCGTCCGAACCCATATAAATCCGTCCGTCCGTCAGCGTTCCGTCGACGTCCATCACCAGCATTCCGACCTTCATCGCACGATCCCCGCCTTCAAAATATCCTGCATCAGCACAGAGCCGACCACCTTTTGATTCTCATCGAGCGCCGGCATTCCGGTGATCTTCCGGTCGTTCATAAACTGAAGCGCATTGACCGCCATCTCGCGATAATCGACCCATTTGGGCTGCTTCGTCATCACATGATCGACCGTTTCATGGTAAACGTCCACGCCGCGCTCAAGCATGCGGCGCAGATCGCCGTCGGTGATAATGCCCTTGAGGCTGTTATTTTCATCAACCACCGTCACCATGCTGAGCCCCTTGGCGCTCATCTCTACAATCGCGCCGCGCAGCGAGCTTCCCTGCTGTACCACGGCATTCTCCTCGCCGACGTGCATAACATTCTGCACGCGCACCAACAGCTTCTTGCCCAGCGCGCCCGCGGGATGATGCAGGCCGAAATCCTCCTTGGTATAGCGTTTCGCCCGCGAAGCGACCACCGCCATCGCGTCGCCGAGCACCAGCAGCGCCGTCGTGCTCGAGGTCGGCGCAAGATGCATATAGCACGCCTCCTCGAACTCGGGAAAGAAGAAATGATATCGGCACTCCTTGGCCAGCGTCGAGGACGGCTTGCCCGTAATCGCCACCGTCGCGCAGCCGATCTCCTCAAGCACGGGAAGCAGGCGCGTAACCTCCTCGCTCTCGCCGCTGTAGCTCATCAGGATCACCACATCCCGCTTTTCCACCATGCCCAGATCGCCGTGCATGGCCTCCGCAGGATGCATGAAAAACGCGGGCGTTCCCAAGCTGGCCAGCGTCGCCGCCATCTTTGCGCCAATGTGACCGGGCTTGCCCATTCCGGTCAGAATCACCTTGCCCCTGCAATGCAGAATCAGATGAAGAATCTCTTCAAACTCCGCGCCAATCGCATCCCGCGTCTTTTCAAGCGCTTCAATTTCCTTGTCAAAGATGGATTTTGCTTCATCAATGATACTGAACTGCATGTCCATATGCTTTCTCCTTATTCTACTCCTGCACCGCCGCATACACACGCTTCAGCTTTTGAAGCAGCGCCTTCATATCGCCCAGCGCGACCATATTCGGCCCGTCGGATTTCGCATGCTCCGGGTCGGGGTGCGTCTCCATAAACAGGCCGTCCACGCCCACGGCGACCGCCGCCTTGGCGAGGTATTCGACGTATTCGCGGTTGCCGCCGGTGCTGCTGCCGTTTCCGCCCGGCTTCTGCACGCTGTGCGTCGCGTCAAAGATCACGGGCACGCCAAAGCCCTTCATCACGCGCAGCCCGGTCATATCCACGACCAGCGTATGATAACCGAAGGTCGTTCCGCGCTCGCAGAGCATCACGTGGTCGTTTCCGGCTTGGCGCACCTTCTCCACGCAATGCTTCATATCCTCCGGCGCAAGGAACTGCGCCTTTTTGATATTGACGCATTTCCCGGTCTCCGCCGCCGCAACGAGCAAATCCGTCTGTCGGCACAAAAACGCCGGAATCTGCAAAATATCCGCCACCTGAGCGGCCTTCTCCGCCTGCCACGGCTCATGAATATCCGTGCAGATCGGCAACCCGTGCACATCCTTGACCTTTTGCAGGATTTCCAGACCGCGCTCGATGCCCGGGCCGCGGAAGCCATGGATGGACGTGCGGTTCGCCTTGTCAAAGGACGCCTTGAACGTATAGGGGACGCCCAGCTCCCCGGTGATCTCCTTCATCTGCGCGGCAATCGAAAGAACCATCTCCTCCGATTCGATCACGCAGGGGCCTGCGATCAGTTGAAACATATCCTCTCACTATTCCTTTTATACCCATACTTGTTATATTAGTATACGCCAAGATTAAACAAATAGCTGTATTCATGTTTTCCATTATTCATATATAGCGCAGCACGACTGCCTCCACAGCTGCCCGCGATTAATGCCGAACATTTCGACAGAAGATTTAAAGACGAAAAATACTCCAGCGCTTTAAGATAATTATCATCTTCTCTGTCAAAATGCACTGAACTGATTACTTTGCTGACATCATCCGCCTGCAACGTATAGTAAGAGTCAAAGTACTTCCTTTTGTTAATCAGAATCTTCCCCGGAAACGCAGCTTCGAATTTTTTATAAATAGCTTCTTCTTCAGTAGCAAGATAAATATACTCGCATTGCAATTCCTCATTCTTCCGTTTCACCAGTTCGATAACATCCTCAACTTTGGGTTGTATCGGATGTCCTTTCGGTTTAGTTGCTACATAATCAGTACCTCTGCACAATACGCCTAAAACGCGTTTTGCTTTTTCTTCAACGCCAAAAACCCTTCGGTATTCTTCTTCCCAGTATTCCAATACCTGAGGATTAGGCCGAACAAACGCTTTATATAGCTTTCCGTATTTTTTAACGTCCGCATCTGTCGGAAAAGCCGGGAAATAAACCGGTGCTGCTTTTACATCACATACAGAACAATAATCTGTTTTCTCATCTCCTTTGCCGTACGGCTGCACAAAAAGCGATTCCCATAAGTTTGTTTTTGTAACAGTCGATTCGTAATTCACTACTGGCCTATATCCATTTGCAAGACAATATACAATATTCTTTATCATGTTTTCCAGAAAACATACATTAAACAATGGATAATCCCATTCCGCATGCTGAATCAAGCAAATCGGTCGGTCATGCACATCAAGATCAAGCAAATCTGTCTGTTCAGTATATCGTTCTAATCGAACGCTATCAAATAGTTCTACCAGATCTTTTTTCTTGCGAAATATCGTTTTTAGCAATACCAAAAGCTTTGTTGGACACCGCTTTAGCAACTTTATCAACATCGCCTCGCCCTCCCGCTCACTCCGCCAAGCCGTTCTCGATCATATAGCGCTCCACCTGAACGCGATCCTTGGGCGTATCCACGGAGAGCGTCTTGCAATGCGCGTTGATATAGTAGCAATCCTTACGGTTCTCGATGAAGCGGAAGGAATCGTTCTCCTCGATCTTCTCCACCGGGCCGCGCGGCGTGCTGTGATAGTAATCCAGCGCCGAGCGCGTGAACGCGCCCACGCCGACGAACTTCTGATAGGCATAATTCATCTCGCCCTTCGGGAAGGGGATCGGAGAGCGGGAGATAAACAGGCAGATTCCGTCCTTATTGGTGACAATCTTGAGATTCGTCGGATCGACCACCTCGACGGGGTTGGAGAAATCGGTCATGAGATTGGAGACGTAGAAGCCGTCCTCCGGGATGCTTGCCGGGATGCACTTGACGATATCCTGCGCCTGAACCAGCGGTTCGTCGCCGTTAACCATCACATAAAGGTCGGCATCCACCTTCTGCGCAACCTCGTACAGGCGCTCCGTCGCCGTCTCGCAATCCGCGCTGGTCATGATCACCTTCGCGCCAAAGCCCTCGGCGACCGCCTTAATTTCCTCGTTGTCCGTGGCGACGTATACCTCCCGGAAGCATTCCACTTCCTTGGAGTGCTTCCACACCCAATAGAGCATGGGCTTGCCGCAAATGGAAGCCAGCGGCTTCATGTTGAAACGGGAAGAACCGCCGCGGGCGGGAATCATGCCGATGATTTTCAT
>CAZACG010000177.1:0-4138 GCA_964483645.1 uncultured Oscillospiraceae bacterium
CTGCTGGGCGCTGCCGCTCAGCTGGGCGTGTTCGCCGCCTTCTTCGGCGCGAACCTGCTGGGCTTTACGCCTGCCGAGGCTTCTTCCATCGGCATCATCGGCGGCGCTGACGGCCCGACCGCGATCTTCGTGACCACCAAGCTCGCGCCCCATCTGCTCGGCGCGATTGCCGTTGCTGCGTATTCCTACATGGCGCTCATCCCGATGATTCAGCCGCCGATCATGAAGCTGCTGACCACCAAGGAACAGCGCGAGATCGTGATGACCCAGTCCCGCAACGTCTCCAAGGCGGAGAAGATCATCTTCCCGATTCTGGTGACCATCTTCGTCGCGCTGCTGCTGCCGGATACCGCCGCGCTGATCGGCTGCCTGATGCTGGGCAACCTCTTCAAGGAGACCGGCGTGACCGCCCGTCTGAGCGACACCGTTCAGAACGCGCTGATGAACATCGTGACCATCATGCTCTCCACCGCTGTCGGCGCGACCATGGTCGGCTCTACCTTCCTGACCGCGCAGACCCTGAAGATCATTCTGCTGGGCATCATCGCTTTCGGCCTGTCCACGGCCGGCGGCCTGCTGGGCGGCGTGGTAATGTGCAAGCTCACGCACGGCAAGGTGAACCCGCTGATCGGTTCCGCCGGCGTATCCGCCGTTCCGATGGCTGCCCGCGTTGCGCATGTTGAGGCGCAGAAGGCGAACCCGGCCAACTTCCTGCTCATGCATGCCATGGGCCCGAACGTCGCCGGCGTTATCGGCTCCGCTATCGCGGCCGGCTTCCTGCTCAGCATTTTCGCTGTGTAATTCTTATCGTGCATATCGCTCCCGCAGTCCGCAAGGGCTGCGGGAGTTTTTTGCAACAATCCACAAAGCGCGCTGCATGCAGTTTTGCGCTTATATGATTCTGAAATCCAATTGAGCCTTAAGGAACTCCCCCGTCAGGTCTCGCTTCGCCCCCTGACGATTAGGGAATTGCATAAAGCGTCGTGCAGCGAGCGCGAAATAGCACCATGATGCATACTGCTTCGAAAGAGGGGGCGCGCACGGCGCGCTTGAGTACGATGGGGAATTTCATCCCCCAGATCCCTTCCTCACCTCGCGCCGATCGCTCGTTTTGATCTGAGATTTGTATGATATGTCAAGAAAGAAGAGGATGAATCAAATGGCTTGCAGAACATATCCGCTCGGCTCGCTTCAAGATTACCGATATGTCGTCGTATTCTCCCGCTATCAGGACAAAATCCTGCTCAGCCGTCACCGTGAACGGACAACATGGGAGACGCAGGGCGGGCATATTGAGCAAGGTGAAACACCGGTCGAGGCTGCCAAGCGCGAGCTTTTCGAAGAATCCGGCGCAGTCAGTTATACGATTCGTTCGCTGTGCGATTATCGCTCATGGAATGAAGAGACGAGGCTTGGCGCAAACGGCGTGGTTTTTGAAGCGGAAATCGAGCAGCTCGGACCGATACCTGAAAGCGAAATGGCGCAAACACAGCTGTTCGACGTTTTGCCGGATAACCTCACGTATCCGGAAATCATTTCCGTGCTGTATGCGTTTTGGGAGAAGGCGCGCGCTGCCCAAGAAACCTGACACGGCGCGCTAATTTGCTCGTTTACTCATAGAAATTGCGAAAAAAACATTCTTATATGCGTCTTTATAGGTGAAGGAGGTGAGCCGTGTGGGCAACGCCAAGGTACCGGGCAGCGCCCGCGAAGCGGATCTGGTTCGCATGATGCAAACGTACGGCGATCAGCTCGTCGGCTTATGCACGGGCCTGCTGAGCGATCATTCGCTTGCACAGGACGTCGTACAGGAAACATTCATCAAGGCCTATCAAAGTCTTGATCGCTTTCGCGGCGAAAACAAGGGAAGCGAAAGGGCATGGCTGACGCGCATCGCCGTCAACCTATGCCGCGATCAGCAAAGAACCCGATGGTTCCGTTTCGTGGACAGAAGCGTATCCTACGACATGATCCCCGAGCAGGGCGAGACGCCGGACGATACGCAGCAGCATATCTATCAGGCCGTGCAGCAGCTCTCCGGCAAATACAGGGAGGTCATCCTGCTGCACTACTATCAGGACCTGCAGGTTTCCGAGATGGCGCAAGCGCTGGGGCTGAGCGAATCGAGCGTTTACAGACGTCTTGAATCAGCCCGGCAGAAACTGAAAATTCTTCTGGAAAGGGGAGGCTTTTGATGAATGACAATCAAATTCGCGAATCCTTAAAGGCCTGCCTCGCCAGCAGCAGCTTCCCGCAGAACAGACAGCGAGAGGTTTTAGGAAGGATTCAGGAAACAAAACACGTGAATAAAAAGCTTTCGTATACGCTCGTCTTTGCAGCCGTGCTGATTCTGGCGCTCGGTTCGCTGGCGATTGCGGCAAGCTTGGGCGTGTTTGGCTCGTTCTCGCAGGACGAAGACAGCTTCGTCAACGGCACAAGGTTGGAGCGTCTGGATGAGGCCGCGCAGCGCTTGGACGACAGCGCGTCGATTGCCGCGCCCGAGTTCTCGGCTTCGCCCGAGGCAGAAACGCTCTATGACACGCTCCTCGCCCGCCAGAGCGGACGCACGTTCGAGCTGACGCTCAATCAGGCTTATTGCGACGGACACAAGCTCTATTATGCCTATACGCTCCAAACCAATCAGCGCGAGGTGCTCTTCGGCGAGGACGAACCCACGGGCTTTGCCGACTGGGATTGGTCGTTTGAAGGGCAGACGCTCAAGGATGTGCTCGAGCCCTACTTCGAGGAGGAGTATCCCGAGCTCGTCCCCCAGCTTAGCGGCGACGCGCTTCGTTATGTGATCATCGACAATGTCACCCTCGGTGACGGCGCGGATATCGACGACGGCAGCGAGCGGGGCATCTCCACCATGATTTACGACAGCAATCAGGAATGGGGCGACGCCCACACGCTCACGGGCTTCCAAGAAGTCGAGCTGCCGCAGGATTATGAAGTCGGCGAGCGCATCGACCTCCTGCTGCCCATCCGCTATTCCACCACGCTCTATTACGAGGACAAAGCAGGCGTACATGAGGCCTACATCCGCCAGAACGAAAACTGCGGCGTCATCAGCGTGCCCTTTACCGTGGAGGTAGGCGGGAGCGCACAGGCACTCACGGGGACGCTCGAAACGAGCGAATATACAGCGACGGCAAGCCTGTCCGTCTCCGACGTGACCATCTACGGCGAGGTCGTCTTTGACGCGCCCGAATGGGAAACGGCGTGGAAGGTCGCCGAAGATTTCCTCATGAGCGGCGGAACGGGCGAACCGCCCGAAATGCCTGCGATGATCAACAGCTATCAGCTCATCGCGGGCGAGGAAATCATGCGCAATGTCGGCGGAGGCTATGGCTTGAACAGCGACGGTCAATACCATGTTCTGCTTGAGTTCGACCTGCCCGCGTCGATGGAGGAGCTTGAGCTGCGGCCGGAGACTGAGGAACTCAAGGATGAAGTGATCGTGCTCAGATAACCACTCTCCTCAGCGGCATTGAATCGCCAAAGACAAGACCAGTCACAACAGTTTGCTCTCTGTCGTGACTGGTCTTGTATGTTTTTCTTGGGTGTGATAACATACAATCAAACAGAACGATAAACTGGAATCTGTCGATAGGCACGCGGACGCGCTTTGACACATCAATCCAAATTCGAGGAGGCACAAACTATGCGACGAAAAGAAAGAGAGATACAAAACAAAGCTGAGATTTTTGATATTCTCAAGCGATGCGATACTGTCCGAATTGGCATGCAGGGTAATCCGTATCCATACGTTGTTCCCGTATCCTTTGGTATGGAAATTGTAAACGATCAGGCCGTCATCTATTTTCATTGCGCGCAGCAGGGAATGAAAGTGGATCTGCTCAGAGCGAACCCCTGCGTCTGTGTTGAAGGAGATCTCTTTCTTCAAACCGAAAAGACTGTGCAAGGCATTACCACGCGTTATGAGAGCGTCATCGGCTTCGGCGAATGTCAGCTGATAACGGACCTTGACGACATGAAGCACGGGCTCAACGTCCTGCTCGATCATTACGGATATCATAGCTATCCGCTCGATTCGTGCATGGGGATGAGCCATTTGCTCATCGGAAGGATTGTCCTTGACCAAATCACCGGAAAGAGGAATCTGCCGGAAGCGATG
>CAZACG010000178.1:0-4128 GCA_964483645.1 uncultured Oscillospiraceae bacterium
TGCTGGCGCTGCAATCACGGAAACCTTGGAGCCCGCCATGGTGCCTGTAATCGTGTCATCCAGATCCCAGAGCGCAAACTCCAAATCGCTGATGCTTGCATCTATCGTATCGTTGGTGATGACGGCGAGGATGTCGCCCTCCTTAACCGTATCGCCCACGCTGACGCGAAGCTCCGTCAGCGTGCCATCCGCCTGTGCGAGAATGCCGGGCTGGTTGCTTGCAGAGGTCGTGCCTGTGCCGTATACGGTTTCCGCTATAGAACCGCGCATAACGGTAGCCTGACTGTAGCTCTCCCCTTCATCTGTCAGCGAGGCTTGATGCTGAATATACGCTTTGAGCGCAAAGAGCAGCGCAGCCACCGCAATCGCCAGAAGAATCAATCTCTTCAGCCATTTTTTCGCCGACCGCCTCCGGCTACCCTTACGCTTGTTCTTCTGCCCGTCATTCTTAGTTTCGCTCATGGTTTGATCTCCTCCGATCCGCTTGTTTCATTGACCGTCGTCATTGTAGCGGAAATTCATGGCAGGAATGTGACCATGAGACGAATGAAACGCGAACCAGTGAGAACGGCGCATGTCTTCGCCGTATGGACAACAGCCTCCATTCGGGACATGCTTATGGCTTTCCTTCTTCGCAATGCTTCGTCCCGAGCCGCAAAGCAACGGTTCTCCCGTCGCTTGTCCAGCGATGCTAGGGCTGTCTCGCCAAGGACAGCATGCACAAAAACAAAAAAATCGCCCGTGAAACACCGTGGTTTTCGATGCTTCACGAGCGTTTTTTGCGCAGTATCGCTCTTAGCAGGACGGATACTGCTTGAAACGTCCGGCTTCTGCACTTGAGGTTTCCTTCTCGTAACGATTCATTTCCATTTGAGCTCTGTCAGCGTTTCGCCCTGCGTAACGTCGCTCGCCTTGACAAAGCCGTACGTGCCGTCCCAGTCGATGGCCCACGTGATCTCGCTGCGCGGGATGACGACGTGCAGCCAACCTTCATTTTCCGTAATGACGTGCATGGACGTAAGCGCGGGAATGCTCTGCTTCTTCTTGCCGTTCGGCGCGATGTGCAGCGCAATCTCCCGATCCGCGCGCGCGACGGAGAAGAAGCTCGCCGCAGCGCTTTCAAACCGTGCATCGTCATCCTCTTTGCGCACCAGATAATTTCCGCTGACCCAGCCCTCCGTGTCGCCCACACGCACATGATACCACGGATCCTGCAAGCCGGAACGGCTGTCCAGCACGCTGACCTTGGCAGAATATATGCCCATGGAGCGGGATTTTCCCGTGGGCTTTTCTCTCAAATTCACGCCGGAGATATACGCCTCGTCCGCTTGAAGCTCGATGGGATGCGCCGCGGCCCACGCTTTGATCTCCTCGACGCTCCCAGGAACGCTCTCCTCCGTCCATGCAGCCAGCCTGCGCGGTACGACGCATGCATCAAACATATGACTATCTTGACCCGCCTGAGCGGTATTCACGATGAATCCGTTATAGTATTCAATGTTCAGCGCCGTGCCGTCCGCTTGCGCTCCTTGGAACGCCCTCAGCGCCGCCGCACCGCCGTTGAGCACATCAATTCTGTATGACCCCTTCTGCGTTACAATCGCCAGATGCGCGCCAAGAAAGCTTCCGCTTTCCCCTTGCTTCTGTTCAATCGCAATATCGAACTGAGTCTGCGGCCCAAGGAAGCTGTCTGTCTCCAGAACCGCAAGCCACTTGCCCTCCTTGCGCCTCGCGCTCATCAGCAGGATTTTCCCCTCCCGGCGCACGGCAATGAGCGCTTGTGCATCCCACTTGATATCGGGCTCGGAATATAGACGCGCTTCAAAATCCGCGCCGCAGATGATCTCGTCGCCATCGCGCAGAAGCGCTTCAAATACGGACGATATTTCGCGCGGCAGCCTGCCGTCGAATTCCTCGCACGCATACCACACGTTCATTGAATCCCTGTCGCCCAGCGTGTAGGTTTCCATAAAGCTCTCGCCACGCGCGCAGACAGCCAATGCCGCAAACAGCACAGCCCAAAGAATCAACCTCTTTTTCATACGTCTCGCCCCTTTCTGATGATAAGACGAATGAAAGCGGTATTTATTTCATATTTCCCGAGAAAAAACTTTGGGGCGGTCAAGCCCATTTCGAGCATTTCAAAAAACAGTTCTTTGAAGAATCATGGGCTCTCTCGAGCTTAAAGCTCTGCTTCAACGCCCCGCCAAAGGGCTTTCCGGTCGCCCGATTTATGTCTTCGGGCACGAATTCTTCGTTTTTTCTTGAAATGTCGGAATGCTTCGCTTGACAGCCCCAAAGAAATGCTGCATAGGATGACGATTCCACTTCTTCAGGGGGGTACGCTTTACACGCGGGAAAGCCCTGAAAATCCAATCTGCATTACTTTTTGATTCTCACCCGGTTCATTTCAAGGTCGGAGACCTCATGGGTAAACAGCGGCTGCATCTCCAATCGCTTCGCCTCATCCTCCTGATAAATGACGATATTCTCCGCCGTCAGGCCGTCAATGTAAGCGGTTGAAAGATAAGCGGGCTGTCGAATAAAGGCAATATCGCGCTCCTCAAACTCGATTTCGCGATAGCCGCCAATCTGCTTGCGGCGCACGGAGAAATCCGGAGCCTGCGTCGCACGGATGGTGATATCCTTGAGCGTGATGTTCTCCAGATGGGATTCGGGCATGCCCTGAAGCAGAGAGCCGCTTGAGCTTGTGATCTGCAAATTCTGAAACAGAATATCGCGTACCTTGCCGCAGCTTTCCTGATGGGGATAGCGCTTCTCCACATCAATGTACATCGGAATCACCGGCTTCTTTTTCTCCCAATCGCTCGGGCATTCCAGAGAAATATTGGTGAAGGAAATGCGCTCGGCCACGGAGCCGTCCTTCATGTAAATGCCCAAACCGATGCAGCTGTTGCGGATGGTGCAGTTATTAAAGTGCAAGTCACGGAAGGGACTGACGGAATCCGTGCCGATCTTAATGGCCGTGGTCGTTGTCTGCAAAATACAGTTGCTCACCACAAGGTTTTCCATCGGCTTCCCCGGAACGGACGCCTTCGGGCAGATGCAATCGTCTCCGGTGACAATCAGGCAGTCGGATATAAACACATTCTTGCAGGAATCCGGGTCAATGCCGTCTGAATTGAGATGATAGATGTTGCTGAGCAGGCGCACGCCGGTTATATGCACGTTTTCGCAGGCGACAAGGTGCATGTTCCAGCTGTCGCTTTCCTTGAGCGTGATATTCTCAATACGCACATTCTTGCAGTTGTAGATGGTGATAAAGCGCGTGCGGAACTCATTGGGTACGGGCTTACCCCACCATACGCCCCACAGTTCCTGACCGTTGCCCAGCATCATACCCTGTCCGTCGATGACAAAATTTTCCGCGCCGTTGGCGTAGATCAAGATGCCGCGGCTGCACTCCTTGCGCATGATGTAATCCGCTTTGTTCGGGCTCACGCGCAGCACCGCGCCCATGTCCAGCGTCAGGCGCACATTGCTCTTCATTTCAAGGCTGCTGCACAAAAACTCGCCCTTGGGTACCTGAACCGTGCCGCCGCCGGCTGCATGGCAGTCGTCGATCGCGCGTTGAATGGCGGCGGTATTGAGCGTAACACCGTCCGGTTTCGCGCCGTAATCCAGAATCGAATAGATCATTGAAAGCTCCTCCTCATCTTTTACTCTGTAAGTCCTTCTGCAAAGCTTCGGACTCGGCCACAAAGCAGCAAAACTTGCGTCACTTGGTCGGTGATGCGACCGGCAGCATGTCGGTTTTGCTTATATGGATTCGTGCAGGTCCGTTGCTCCGATATGCTGATAGGCCAGCCGTTCGCTGCCATCCTCCACATACACCACGCCGCAGTGCTCAAAGCCGCTGCGCTCGAGCGCGCGCTGCATAATCCAATTGTCTCGATGGGTATCAATTTTCAGGTTGGGGATGATCGCGCTGCAATACGCCGCAATCTGCGTGACAACGCCTCTATGCGTACCGTCACTGGCAACCCGATGAATCACGCCATAGGGCAACTCATTTTTCCATGCGCCGTTTTCGATCACACGATAGCTCGGCTCATCGCCCACAAAGAACACAAACACGGCAAACACGCCGCGCTCATCCTCCATCAC
>CAZACG010000179.1:0-4110 GCA_964483645.1 uncultured Oscillospiraceae bacterium
GGGCGCTGCCTTGCCGTCAAAGACGATCTCGCGATAGGGTTCATCGGAGATCAGCCAGATTTCATGACCGAATTCCTTCTCCTTGGCAGTCAGCACGCTTGCAAGGCGTCGAAGCGTTTCCTCGGAATAGGCGACGCCGGAGGGGTTGTTGGGCGTGTTGACGAGCACAGCCTGCACATTGCTCGTGAGCATTTGCTCAAAGGCCTCGAAATTGATCTGAAAGTCCCTGGTGCTGGCGGGAACGACGCGCAGCTTCGCGCCGGTGGACAAATCTACATACGGATGATATTCCGGAAAGAAGGGTGCAAAGGTCAGGATTTCGTCGCCCTCGGAGACGACCAGACGGAAGGCATGCGCCAGCGCGCCGGCCGCACCGCTGGTCATAAAGATATCATCGCCGGTATAGTGCATGTCGAAGCGGCGATTGAGCGAAGCGGCGATCTTCTCGCGTACGGACGGAATGCCGAGGCTGGGGCTGTAGCCATGGACTTCAATGGAGCTCATGTTGGAGAGCAGCTCGGTGATTTTGTCGTTGAAAGCCTTGGGAACGGGTACGGATGGATTCCCCAAGCTGAAATCGAATACATTTTCCTCGCCGATTTCCTTTTTCATCACGGCGGCGTGCTCGCTGAGCTCACGGATGACGGATTTCCCGGAGAGCATGGATTGATAAAGTTTGCTGATCATGGTGTACCTCCCGGACGATGAAAGTCCCAAAATGAGTTGCCTGTATTGTATCACAAAAGACGGAAGATGGAAAGGGAGGAGACGTTATACTAATCTCAAATAGAAACGAGCTATCAGCGCGAAGCGAAGAAGGGGTTTGGGGGATGAAATCCCGCATCGTACTCAATCGCAAAGCGAGTTTGATCAAAATCGTCAGGGAGCGAAGCGTTACCTGACGGTGAAGTTTCTCAAGGTCAATTGATTTGAGAATAGTATTAGGAGAAAAAACGCTTGCAGCAGAGGATGGACTGCTGCAAGCGAAGGATTGCCCCGCTTATTCGGTCAGCCCATCCGACTGCGCGGACATTTTGTCCGCATCGGTAATCTGCCGAATCACGCGGCAGGGATTGCCCACCGCAAGAGAATGGGGCGGGATATCCTTGGTGACTACGGAGCCTGCGCCGATGACGGAGCCCTCGCCGATGGTTACACCGCCGCAGATCGTGACGTTGCCTGCAATCCAGCAATTATCCTCGATGGTAATGGGCTTGGTGTATTCCAAATTGGTGACAACGCCCGTTTGGGGATTCAAAAAGGAATTACGGTCTTGGTAGCGAAGCGGATGAATCGCTGTCAGCAGGGAGACGTTGGGTCCGATAAACACGGATTCTCCGATGGTTACCCTTCCTTCATCCAGAACGGTGAAATTGAAATTTGCATAGCTGTTTTTGCCCATGACAATATTCGTCCCAAAGTCGAAATAAATGGGGCCTTGCAGATAGACGTTATCGCCTCGGTTGGGCATCAGCTCATGGAGGATTTCTTCTCGCTTTTGCGTTTCGGTATCGAAAAGGTCATTGTAGAGTTTGCAGAGCCTATGTGCTTTGGTGCGTTCCTCGGGCATACCTTCTGCAAAGGGGTCATAGATGATTCCACCGGCCAGCATTTTTTCATGTTCTGTCATATTTTTTCTCCTTTTTCTTTGGCGTCAGAGGATGACCTTATAGCGCAGGCGCAGATAGGAATCCTCCAATGCCGTGCAGGTTTGCAGCTTCAAAGCGCCCGGCTTGGACAGCTCGCTTGTCGTTCTCAGGGATTGACCGTCAATCAGCGTGGCGGTCTCCTTACCGCCAATGAGCACGGGCGCTACCACGAGATCAATATAGTCAATCAGCTTTTCCCGAAGAAACAAGGCGTTGAGCGTGCCGCCGCTTTGGATGGTCAGCCGCTCACAGCCGAAGTCGACCTTGAGACGGACAAGCGCATCAATTCATTTTGCGCGACGATGTGCAGATTGTCGGCCTCCACGCCAAAGGCAGGATGCTCTGCATTGGCTGTGATCAAGACCAATTCCTTGGAGCAAGCGCAGAGAAAGCGAACGCCTTGCGCGCTGAGATGATGATTGTCGATGATAGCGAAGGAAACGGGGGGTTTTGCTCGGCGTCGGTCGGGTATTGACGCCCATCTTGGCCTGCACCCGCCCCGAATTCAGCGACCACAAATCCGTGGTCTGTTCAATCTCATAGTATTGATACAGCCCCCTCGCGGACGCCGGGAATTTGTGGAAAATCCCTGTCCACATCCAGTTCGTCCGTGGAGCCTGTGCTGATTTTGGCGTCGACGGACATCAGCATAAAGAGTGTCGTGATTGGTCTATCCATGCTTTGCTCCCTGATGCGTCGGTTGAAGGAATCTCCTATGAGGGCGGGATGGGCATTAACGGCTGCTGTGAATGCAGGCGTTCGAGGAGAGAAGCCCGCGGTGCATCGCTGCGAGCAGCCGTCCGTCTGCATCCCCGCCGTATTCCCAGCACATCAGCCCCATCAGTCCCTGCGCGCGCACATATTCGCCCTTGCAGGCGATGGACTGCGGACTGTCGTGGGTGGCGAAAAGATGCTCCTTGAGCGAGTATGCAGCGCAGGCCTTTTCGTCAAAATGCAGCGTCCAGCCGTTTTCGACGGTCAGATCCTGATAGTTTGCGGTGTCAAGTCCCGAGCTGGGCGAGCTTTCAAAGAGGATGGGCGTCTTTGTGTCCGTCGCAGCGAACAGGCGCGCATAGAATGCCGCGCCGATCATGATCTTTTCCTTCGGAATCCCCGCTTCGCTGTACAGGCGAACGGCGAGCTCCGCGCACATCGGGCAGCGCGGATGACTGCTGTAAAGCGGTGTCATGTGGCTGATCACGCCGCCGGTCTGAAGGTCGTAGGTCATCAGATTGACCTGCTGGACGAGTTTGCCGACACGGGGACAGTCGATACTGTTCACGATGTCGGGCGATGCGCCCAGCGCGATAGCCAGCAGGCGTGGTTTGCCGTCTTCGGCGCTCAAACGATCCAGCCCTTCGCGCAGCGCGGAAAGCAAAAGCGTGAAATGCTCGCGATCATCGGGCGAGGCAGCGATCTGCGCTGCGTCGGAGCAGGGATATTCCCAATCAATATCCACACCCATAAAGCCATGCGCCTGCATCAGCGCAAGCATGCTTTCCACAAACAGCGCTCGGCCCTTCTCGGTAGCGGCGGCCTGCGAGAAGCCGTCCGCTCCCCAGCCGCCGACGGAAAGCACGGGCAGAATGTGCGGATGCTTGGCGATATAGGCCTTATAGCTGTCGATGTTCGTCCAGTGGTCGCCGGTAACGCGGCCATTGCTTATGAGCGCAAAGGCATAATTGAGCTGATTGAGGTTCACTGCATCGTCATCGCGAAAGCAAAGCGTCGGACGATCGAATACATATGCAGCGGTGACGGGATATGCCGGCATGGTGGAGGCCTCCTTTGGGGGTGGCAGGTTTGAGAAGCATGAAAGCATAGAATCTGTTTCAATCGCAGGATGCTCAGCATCCTGCGCTGAAACGATGATTCTTTATTTGGGGTGATACTACTCTCAAATCAATCGAGCCTTTAGAGAATCCATCGTCAGGGTTCATTTTGCTTCCTGACTGTTTATGGGGAATGGCTTTGCCGCGGAAACCATTGGGCTCTGCCAAAGGACTTCGCCCCTTGACGTCCATATTCGATTCACGCTTATGGATCGTTTTGATCTGAGAACAGTATTAGTCGGCGTAATCTACTCTGCGGCTCTTGGCCAGTACGGGCTTGAGGAACTGCCCGGTGTAGCTCTGCTCGCAGGCGGCGATGGTCTCCGGCGTTCCGGCGCAGACGAGCGTTCCGCCGCCGTCGCCGCCCTCCGGACCAAGGTCGATCACATAGTCGCAGGCCTTAATGACGTCGAGATTATGCTCGATGATCAGCATGGAGTTTCCGCCTTCTGCGAGCCTGCGCAGTACGCCGACCAGTCGCTCGCAGTCGGCCATGTGCAGGCCTGTCGTCGGCTCGTCGAGCACATAGAAGGTCTTGCCGGTCGAGGTGCGGGAAAGCTCGGTGGCGAGCTTGACGCGCTGCGCCTCGCCGCCGGAGAGCGTGGTGGAGGGCTGACCGAGCTTGATGT
>CAZACG010000180.1:0-4101 GCA_964483645.1 uncultured Oscillospiraceae bacterium
TGACCAGCTGAGCTAAGACCCCAAGCACAAAAATGATTATACGCCACTTTTGCGCAAATGTCAACCCTTTTTTTCGATTTATTCTATTTCTTGCTCTGTAAGTTTTTCTTCAAAGCTTCGGACTCGAGCATAAAGCGGCGGAACTTGCGTAGCTTGATCGGTGATGCAACCGGCATCATGCCGATTGGGTCAAAAGAATGCGCGGCGGATGGAAAAGCGGGGCATCGGCTTGCAATCCCTCTGTGATTCGGGTATAATAATACGCATACGGACAAGGAAAGGTGGAATCCTATATGAAGTCTGTAACCATTCGTCTGACGATGATGACCGATCATGTCAAGAACTTTGTAAGCCTCGTCAATCGCTATCCGTATGATATGGATCTTCGCTCCGGACGCTACGTTGTGGATGCCAAATCGATCCTCGGCATTTTTTCCATTGATCTCTCACGGCCGATTCAGATGGATATCTACAGCGACGATTGTGACGATCTGCTCTCCGAGCTGAAGGGTTATATCACCGAAGACGCGCAGGCTTAAGCCCTGCCGCCTGAAGGAGGTGCGCCTGTGTTTGATAAGCATGCTACGCAGGAAGAGGATAAGCTCGTGCTGCTTTGCGCTATGGACCGTCTTGGCGCATGCACACAGGAGCAGCTGCTGCGCTTCGTTGTGGAGACTTCGCTTCAAAATCAGTTTCAATTCTATCTGGCCGTAGGCGAGCTGCGCGAGGCCGAACTCATCCGCGAAACCAAGCGCGCGGAAGGCACGCTGCTGGTGCTGACCCCGCAGGGGCGCGAAAGCCTGCAAATGTTCGGTTCACGTATCCGCGCCTCGCAGCAGGAGAAAATCGAGCGAAGCGGCGCGGCATGGCGCAGAAAAATCCGCGATGAACAGCAGATGCCCGCCGATTATGTTAAGACGGAAAGCGGTTATGCCGTTACCCTGCGCGTCATAGAGGATAGCGCGGAGATTTTTTGCATCACGCTTCCCGCTCAGAGTCGGGAGCAGGCGAAGCAGTTCTGCGAGCGCTGGCCCTATGGCGCGCCGGAGATCTATCGGATGGTCATGGAGCAGCTTGGAAGCAGAGCAGAGGAAGCTTAACCCTTTTTAGATCAGCACGAATATCAAAGACGCTGTCTCTTGTGGCTTATTATGCTATTTGGAGACAGCGCCTTTTTCGTCTACACAAAAAGCTTCCAACGGCATCTCTGCCGCCGGAAGCTTATACTGCTCTCAAATCCAATTGAGCCTTTAGAGAAGTCACCGTCAGGGTACGCTTCGCGCCCTGACTGATTGAAACCGTTGAGCTGTCGCCCAAATCTTCCACGAGACTTTGCCCTTTGACCATATTCGCTTCGCGCTTATGGATCGCTTTGATCTGAGAAAGTATGAAATCCGGTTTTTGATTTCATGATCTTCTTGATGGGGGAAAAGCAATTCAAAGCCTGTCATATTCTTTCGCGTGCGGCAATCCCCGGCCACTTCTGATCCTTATCGCTCAAAATGAGCTTTGTGCCGTCGCTCAGCGCATAACCCTGCGCGCTAGCATTTCCTCTATATTCGCCCACAACCTCAGGCCACTTGACGCCGATCGCCGGATCATTCCACGCCAGACCGCCTTCGTCTCCGGGATGGTAGAAATCCGTCACCTTGTAGCAGAACTCCGCCGTCTCGGAGAGCACCAGAAAGCCATGCGCAAAGCCTTCGGAGATGTAGAATTGCTTTTTATTCTCCTCGCTCAGCTCCACGCCGAACCATTGCCCATAGGTCTTCGAGTCCGAACGCAGGTCAACCGCCACGTCAAACACACGGCCCTTGATGACGCGAACCAGCTTGCCCTGCGGATGCTGTTTCTGAAAGTGCAGTCCGCGCAGCACGCCCTTGATGGACATGCTCTGATTATCCTGCACAAAGACCATGTCAAGCCCTGCTTCGCGCATATCATTCTGATTATAGGTCTCCATAAAATAGCCGCGGCTGTCGCCATGGACGGCGGGTTCGATGATACAAAGCCCCTCGATAGGGCACTTGGACACTTTGATCTGACCCATATTTATCCTCCGATTTCCTGAAGATATCGACCCAGCGCATCTTGCCATGTTGGCAGGGGCTCAAAGCCCATCTGTACCAGCTTCGAACGATCCAGTCGGCTGTTGAACGGCCTGACCGCCTTGCTTGCGCCATACTCGGCCGTTGTCACGGGAATCACTCTTGTCTTGCGCTCCGCTTGACGGAAGATTTCGCAGGCAAACTCATACCAGCTGATATATCCGCCCTCGTTGGTCGCATGATAGCATCCGTATTTTTCGGTTTCAATCATATCCACGAGCAGCCGCGCCAGATCCAGCGTGTAGGTGGGCGTACCGATCTGATCGCTGACCACGCGCAGAGACTCATGTTTTTCACTCAAGCTCAGCATGGTTTTGACAAAATTCCTGCCGTTTGCGCCAAACACCCAAGCAATGCGCACGATGAAGTACTTTGAGAGCGCAGCTTTTACCGCCAGCTCGCCCTCCAGCTTGGTTTGTCCATATACGCTCAGCGGCTCAAAGTCACAGCCATCTGCCTTCCATGGGATATCTCCATGCCCGTCAAACACATAATCCGTGCTGATATAAAGCATCTTGCTATCCAGCTTGCGACAGACCCGCGCAATGTTCGCCGTGCCGTCCGCATTGACCGCGCGAACCTTCTGCGGCTCATCTTCCGCAGCATCTACGGCTGTCCATGCTGCGCAATGAATGACAGCGTCCGGCCTGATGGCCAGCAGCGCGCTACGCACGGCCTCGCTGTCCGTAATGTCCAAGGATACATAGGGCATTTCGGTCACAGCGGAGCCGTCCATTGCGCCGCTGTACCGGGGCGCAAGATCGCTGCCTATGGCTTCATAGCCGCGCTCGTGCAGCTCATTCATCACGTCATGCCCCAGCTGTCCGCCTACGCCGGTTACCAACACCTTCATGATTCTGCGCTCCTTATCGACCGGCATACATCTTCTCATAGTAGCTCTGATACTCGCCGGAGATGATTTCCTCCCACCACGCATGGTTGTCAAGGTACCAGCGAATGGTTTTGCGGATGCCGTCCGCAAACCTCGTCTGCGGCAGCCAGCCCAGCTCGCTGTGAATCTTCGTCGGATCAATGGCATAGCGCATATCGTGTCCCTTGCGGTCGGCGACGTAGGTAATCAGGCTCTCCGGCTTGCCCAGCGCCTCGCAGATTAGCTTCACAATGTCGATATTGCGCATCTCGTTGTGTCCGCCGATGTTATAGACCTCGCCGACGCGCCCCTTGCGGAGAATGAGATCAATGGCCTTGCAATGATCCTCTACATACAGCCAGTCGCGCACATTGAGTCCCTTGCCGTAGACGGGCAGGGGTTTGTCGTTCAGCGCGTTGGCAATCATCAACGGAATCAGCTTTTCCGGAAATTGATAGGGACCGTAATTGTTGGAACAGCGCGAAATGGTCACCGGAAGGCCAAATGTACGATGATACGCCTGAACAAGCAAATCCGCGCTCGCTTTGGACGCAGAATAAGGCGAGCTGGTATGGATGGGCGTCTCCTCGGTGAAGAAAAGCTCCGGACGATCAAGCGGAAGGTCGCCGTAAACCTCGTCCGTGGACACCTGATGATAGCGATCAATTCCATACCGACGGCAGGCGTCCATCATAACCTGCGTGCCCAGAATATTGGTCTGCAAAAAGACCTCGGGGGTTTCGATGGAGCGATCTACATGGCTTTCGGCAGCGAAATTCACCACCACATTCGGGTGTTCCTCCTCAAAGAGACGATACACGCCCTCGCGGTCACAGATATCCAGCTTCACAAAGCGGAAATTCGGCCGATCCATCACGGATTTTAGCGTGGAAAGATTGCCCGCATAGGTCAGCTTATCCACACAGATCAAGCGATCCTGTGGATATCTGTCCAACATATAGAAGATGAAATTGCTGCCGATAAAACCGGCTCCGCCGGTCACGATGATCGTCATAACGCTCGTCCTCCCGCGTCTCAGCGCAGATCGTCCATATATTTTCCGTCCAGCACGTCCATCAGATACTGTCCGTACTGATTCTTCTTGAGCACCTCATAAACCGC
>CAZACG010000181.1:0-4098 GCA_964483645.1 uncultured Oscillospiraceae bacterium
GATAAAGTAACGGTCGTGAGAAACGGTGATGATCGTTCCGCCGAAATCGGAGAGCGCATCCTCGAGCACCTCGCGGGAATCCATATCCAGATGGTTGGTTGGCTCGTCCAGCAGCAGCAGATTATCCTTGCGCAGCATCAGCGCTGTCAGCGCAACGCGCCCTTTTTCGCCGCCGGAAAGCGTCTTGATCTTCTGGAACACATCGTCGCCCGTAAACAGGAACATGCCCAACGCGCCGCGCACATCGGATTGCTCCATACGTGGGAAGCGATCCCACACCTCGTCGAGCACCGTTTTCTCCGGATGAAGCGAGCTTTGATGCTGATCATAGTAACCCAGATCGACATTGGAACCATAGCGGATATCGCCTGTATCCGGCGTTTCATCGCCCGTAATCAGCTTGATGAGCGTAGATTTACCTACGCCATTGGGGCCGATCAACGCAATGCGCTCACCGGAACGCACATGAAGATTTAATCCGGCAAATAAATGCTTCTCGCCAAAGCTCTTGCTCAAATCACGCAGGAGCAAAACATCCTCGCCCGTACGCCTGCGCGCCTGAAAGCTAAAACGAATCGCGCGTTCATCCATCGGCTTTTCAAGCTTTTCCATACGTTCAAGCGCCTTTTCTCGGCTTTCGGCGGCACGGATGGATTTTTCACGGTTAAACATTCGATAGCGTGCGATGATCGCCTGCTGGCGCTCAATTTCCTTTTGCTGAAGCTCATAGGCGCGCATGCGGGTTTCAAAGCGCTCCTCGCGCTGAGCCATGTAGCGGGTATAATTGCCGCTGTACTGCTCGGCCGTACCCATCAAAATCTCCACCATGCAGTTGCAGACATGATCCAGAAAATAGCGGTCATGCGAAATAACCAGAACGCTGCCCTTATAAGCGGAGAGATAGTTTTCAAGCCATTGAAGCGTTTCCATATCCAGATGGTTGGTCGGCTCGTCCAGCAGCAGAAGATCGGGCTTCTGCAAAAGCAGTCTGGCCAAACAAAGCCGAGTCTTTTCGCCGCCGCTCAAGGAATCGACGCTTTGCTCATATTGGCCGGGCTTAAAGCCTAAACCGTTGAGCACGCCGGAAACCATGCTTTTCCAAGCATATCCGTCCGCCTCTTCAAAGGCCCGCAAAAGCCTGTCATAATCCGTGGAAAGCCTTGCAAAGCGCTGCGGTTCTTCGTGCGCATGCTCCATTTCCGCTTCAAGCGCGCGGAGCTTTTTTTCCATCTCAAATACAGGCTCATAGACCTTTTCGAGCTCATTCCAGACGCTTGCGCCGTGCGTGACCATATCCTGCTGGGCAAGATAGCCCACTCGCGTGCCGCGTACCATGGATATTTCGCCGCTGTCCGGAGAATCAAGCCCTGCGATTAAGCGCATGAGCGTGGATTTACCGCAGCCATTCACGCCGACGAGGCCCATTCTATCTCCCTGCTGGAGGGTAAAGGAAATGTCCTTGAGCACAACATTGACGCCAAAGGCTTTCGCCACGTTTTGCGCGGAAAGAACGATCATAATCAACTGCTCCCATTCCTGTGTGCGTGACACATTTTCAAAACCATATCAATTTATTATACACTTGATTGCTCATGGAAGCAAGCCGAATCAGCAGGCCCGAGCAGAAAAGAGAAGGAAAATCAAAAAGGGTTGCGAAAACGAAATCAAACGTGTATAATGGTAAAGGTCAAAGATAGTTAAATGCGAGGTACATCTTATGAAACTGCTCAGCGATTCTATCGAGGAGTTTATCAAGGCTCTGCTCGAAGACGAAAATAGAGAAATCGAACTGCGGCGCAACGAGCTGGCAGAGCACTTTGGCTGCGCGCCGTCGCAGATCAATTACGTGCTGGCCACACGCTTTACGCCGGATCATGGCTACGTCATTGAGTCGCGTCGGGGCGGAGGCGGATATATCCGGATCGTCCGCATGGCGACAACAAGCCGCGAAGAGCTGCTCCAATCGCTGTATCAGCGCATTGGCACGTCCATCAGCGCATCCGATGCAGCGAGAATCGTGGAGCATCTGAAGAATGAGCGAATCGTTACGCCCGATGAGGCGGGGCTGATGCTGGCTGCACTTTCTCCTCAAGCTGTTCCTCTGCCGCTTGGCATGAAGGACTCGCTCTGCGCCGGTACGCTGCGCAGCATGATTCTGTCTCTTGCCAAACGCAAAGTCTGATATTCCAAGCCGTAGGAGGGAATTGAACTTGCTGCATATTCCAAACGGATTTACAAGAAGCGCTTCAAAAGCGCTGATACAGGCACAAATATCCTCGGCGGCCATGGGCTTTGACGCCATGCGCTCCGGGCATCTGCTCATAGGCCTTTGCATGCTCGATGACGAATTGGCGCGCAGCCTGCTGGGCGAAATCACAGCCAAGCAAATCGAAGACGCCGTCCGCGCACGTTACGGCCAGGGAGAGACACGTTTTACGCAGGTCAAGGGACTCAGCGGCCACGCGCAACGGATTCTTCTGCGCGCATCATGCTACATTAACTTAGAAAAAAAGACGCTCGCAGGCACAGCGCATCTGTGGTACGAGCTCCTCTTTGAAGAAGGCTGCACGGCGCTCTCTGTGCTCGATGAGCTCGGCAAAACGAAAGAAGGACTGCTTGCCGCACTCCGCAATGAATCCGGAGAAATCGAACGTCCAGAAAAGGCGAAGGCCATCGGCGCTTCCGAAGCGCCTGTGATCGCCAGAATCATGGTCAACCAACCCCAGCGCACGCAAGAAACGCAGGACGCCGCCGCGCCTCAGGAGGGCAAGGAAGAGAAGCCGCTTGAGCGCTACGCGCGCAACCTGACGCAAGCCGCCCAAGAGGGCAAGCTTGAGCCCTTGATCGGGCGCGAGGAGAAATTGCAGGCGCTGATCCGTGTGCTTGGCAAGAAAATCAAGAATAATCCGCTGCTCATCGGCGAACCCGGCGTAGGAAAGTCTGCGCTGGCAGAGGGACTTGCTCAGCGTATTGTCAGCGGCAGCGTGCCGCCGCTGCTTCAAGGCGCTCAGATTTACGCGCTGGATCTGTCCCTGCTGGTTGCAGGAAGCAAGTATCGCGGCGAATTCGAAGAGCGGATCAAGAATGTCATCGAAGCAGCCGAAAAGGAAAAGAGCGCGGTGCTGTTTATCGATGAATTGCATACCCTGATCGGGGCCGGCGGTACGGAGGGTTCGCTTGATGCAGCAAATATCCTAAAGCCCGCGCTTGCACGAGGCGAAATCCGTGTGATTGGCGCGACGACGTACAAGGAATACCGCAAGTACATCGAAAAGGACGCTGCGCTGGCTCGACGCTTTCAGAGAATCGACCTTGAGGAACCGGATCATGCGGCAACGCTTCGAATTCTCCAAGGTCTTCAAAGCAGGCTGGAGGAATATCACCACGTTAAAATCACGGACGCCGCGCTCTCCTCGGCCGTCGAGCTGTCCGCCCGCTATGTAACGGATCGCTATATGCCGGATAAAGCCATTGATCTGCTTGACGAAGCCGCTTCCATGGCGCGCATAGACAACTGGCAGCAGGAAAAAAAGCGGCTTGCAGACTGTGACGCTGCGCATCCGGAGGATGCCCTTGAAGCTTTGCCGCCGAATGCCATCGACCAACGCGATATCGCGCGCGTGGTGAGCAGCTGGACCGGTATTCCGCTCAGCCGAATCAGCCTGAACGAGCAAAGCGACATTTTGAACCTGTCCGCAAAGCTTGGCAGACGAATCTTCGGACAACAAGAGGCGATTGACGCGCTGAGCCGCGCGCTTCGGCGTGCAAATGCAGGGCTTGGCGACCCGAATAGACCGCTCGGCGTATTTATGCTGCTCGGCCCATCTGGCGTTGGCAAAACGGAGCTGTGTAAAACGCTCAGCGAGTCGCTCTTTGGCAGCGAGGAATCGTTGATTCGCATCGACATGTCCGAGTATGCGCAGGAAGAGACGGCTAGCAGGCTGATCGGCTCTCCGCCGGGCTATATCGGCCATGGCGAGGGCGGACAGCTAACGGACGCTGTGCTGAAAAGACCCTATGCCGTTGTGCTCTTTGACGAAATCGAAAAGGCTCATCCCAAGATTTTCAGCCTGCTTTTGCAGCTTCTTGACGACGGAC
>CAZACG010000182.1:0-4073 GCA_964483645.1 uncultured Oscillospiraceae bacterium
CGCCCATCCAGCGTGGCACCTCGCTCAGACGCTGCTGCGGATGCTTGGTAAAGCACAGAAAGCCCAGATACTGACGATGCGTGCCATCACCATTGTCTCGCCCCGTGCGATTTGTTCCGATTTCAAGCAGCGAGGCTTTGGAGATGAGCTTTTCAGTAAGCAGTGCCTGCGCAAAGCGAACCATATCCGAAACCGTGGAGAACAGACCGGCGTGCCCGCACAGCTCGCGTCCGTCCTGCGAGAGCAGCAGGGATTTGGGATCATGTGCTGTGCCTAAGGGCGTGTCGTCGCGAAGCGTATAGCGTCCTTGCAGGATTCTGTGCTCATAGTTGTAGCAGACGCAGCGTGCGCGCTCGCTGAGTGGAACCGATGCATAGGTATCGTGCATGCCGACAGGCTTCAAAATCAGATCTCGTATCGCGTCGGACAGAGACATGCCCAGCTTGGCTTGGAGGATGTATTGGATGACCATGGCGTTAATATCCGAATAAAGGCGGATGCTTGGCAGAGGCGCAGGCCTTGTGCTAAACAGTCGCTCAAGCCCCTTCTCGCGCGTGGGCGCGTCGTCGATGCGTCCGGGCGTTTGAAGGCACGCTCGGAAGCTGAGTACGTCGAACACGGAAACGTCGCGCAGATGAGAGAAGCGTCTGTCGATTTCGCCAATGTGCTCATGCAGGGAAAGCATGCCGCGTTCTACGAGCATCATGGTGATCACGGCGGTAAAGAGCTTGGTCAGAGAGGCAAGATCATACAGACTATCGGGCGCAATAGGCCGCCTGCAAGGCATAAAGGTGTCGTTTACGCGCTCTACCTCCTGCGCCAGCCCATGGCTGAGGGTTTCATATGCATCCGGCGTACCAAAGGCTACGGAAATGGAGGCGAGCATGCGCGTCTCGTCGCACAAAAAGCGCATGCCGTTTAAAAGCTGATCCATGTCAAGTTCCTCCGTGATTGAATATGTTGATGTCAGCACCATGGCTTTTTGAACCATAGGCTGCGCGGAAGAAGACGACCTCAAACGGGATTCATCTACAAGGAAAATGCACAGTGATACTAATCTCAGATAGAAACGAGCTATCAGCGCGAAGCGAAGAAGGGGTCTGGGGGATGAAATACCCCCATCATACTCCATCGCGAAGCGATTTTGATCAAGTAGTCAGGGAGCGAAGCGTTACCTGATGGGGCGTTCCTTAAGGCTCAATTTGATTTGAGAATCGTATGAGAATCGTATGATTCGGAAAGAAAAAGGGGATTGGGATGGAAGCGATTCAACTGAAGGAAAAAGACCTTCGAGATATCGAGGCGATGCAGAAAGAGACGATTACGCTGATCAAACAGCTGTGCGCAATTCCTGCACCAAGCCATCACGAGGAGCGCAGAGCGGCGTTCATTCGCGATTGGTTTGAGACACGGGGCATGCGGGCGCAAATTGACGAGGCGAAGAATGTGCTCGTCCCCATGGGCCTTGAGGAGCACGAGGAAATCGTCATCGTCATGGCGCATACGGATACGGTTTTTCCGGATCTGGAGCCGATGCCCCTGCGAGAGCAGGAGGGAAAGCTGTTCTGTCCCGGCGTGGGGGACGATACGGCCAATGTTGCTGCGCTGATGCAGATGGCGAATTGGTTGAAAACGTGCAAACCGCGCTGCGGCGTGCTGTTTGTCGCGAATTCGTGCGAGGAAGGGCTGGGCAATCTGAAGGGATGCAGGAATATCATGAAGGTTTATGCGTCTCGAGTCAGAGCCGTTGTTTCGCTCGATGGAACATGGGATGAGGTTTGTGCTCGCGCTGTCGGTTCTTTGCGCTATCGGATCACGGCAAGGACGCGGGGCGGACATAGCTTTTCCGATTTTGGCAGCCGCAATGCCATTGAGGTGCTTGCGCAGCTGATCAATGAACTGTATGCGCAGGATGTTCCAAAGAAAGCGGGCAGCAGAACGACCTACAACGTCGGCACAATCAGCGGGGGAACGTCCGTCAACACGATTGCGCAACAGGCTGAAATGCTCTATGAATACCGATCGGACGATGCGGAATGCCTGCATGAAATGGAAGCGCAGCTGCGCGGCATTCTTGCACGAAATCAGCTTTCGGATGCAAGCGTGGAGGTTGAATGCATAGGCGAACGACCGTGCGCGCGGCTTGTCGATCCGCGCGCGCAGAGTTTGCTGGAAACGGCGGTTTGCCAAGCGATTGAACGCTATGTGACCGACGAATGCCCGCCCATACGTGCCGGTTCAACCGATTGCAATATTCCGCTGTCATTGGGCATTCCGTCTGTCTGCTTTGGTGTATATGAAGGCGAAGGTGCGCATACGCGCGAGGAATGGATCAGACCCGCTTCGTTGGAAAAGGGCATGCGTGCGGCGGCAAGCGTATTGCTGAACTGGTTTGAGCCGCAAGGAGAATGACGCGCTGCTGTAATTCTGTTCTCAGATCAAAGCGGTCCATAAACGCGAAATGAATATGGGGTCAAGGGTGCGAAGTCCCTTGGCGAGTTTGGGCGGCAGCCCAACGGTATCCATGGAGAAGCCCTTCTCTCAAAGCAATCGGGGAGCGAAGCGAAACATGACGGTGGATTCGCTAAAGGTTCAATTGAATTTGAGAGTAGTATAAGACGCGATGAAAACGGAAGAGGGTGAAGCAGGAAAGTCTTCAAGGGAGCGAAGGCTTTCCTGCTTGTCGTTTATTCATCCAGATAGGTGTAGCGAACGGTCAGGCGCGGCATGGTATCGTACAGGCCGTAGGCCTCGCCGTATACTCTGTAGGTTGTTCCGACTGTCCATGTGGTCTTCGAGCTGTTTTCAAGCATGACCAGCTTTTCAAAGCCGTCCGTGCCGATGTTCATGATCGCCATTTGGGGCGCGGTACTGATGATGCGCTCTATGGTGCCGGTAGCCAGATAAATGGTGCCTTTGCGCATGCTGATGTAGTTGATCAAATCGGTGTACTGGGAAGCGAGATCCCACGCCTTTCGGGTATAAATGTCCTGATTGGGCATGTAGTAAACCGTATGCGTGATGACCGAATCCTCCCGGCCTTCCATTGAGGCGCGAATGGGGACGTCATTATTGCCAAGCGTGTAGAACAGGGGTCTGAAACTGAATTTGCCGGTGGTCGTGTCGTGCTCAAAATCCCAATGGGGGAAGTCCACCGTGATGGTCGCGCCCGGAAGTGTTGTGCCGCTGAGCAGGGGAAGCTGCATCTTGGAACGCTCTTCGTCGGTGGCGGAGAGATACTGTTCCTCGGTAATCGGCTCGTAGTTCCATTCAACCAGCACGGTAGCATCCAGCTCTAGCGGGATTTCCTGCGCGGCTCGATAGAGCGTAACCTCCATTTTATTTTCACGGCAATACTTGCTCTTGACAGAGATGGAGATGGTGTTCTCGCCAACGGGGAGCACCTGAACGTTTTTGCTGACGTTGCCCGTTTCGCGGATCAGCGTAGAGACATTGCTACCGTCGATGATTACGGTGGAGCCGGGCTCGACGTTCAGGCGAACCTCAAAGATGGACACGCCAACCTCTGCGCTTGCTGTGGCGGGATTGAGCAGATAGATCGGGGAGAGGGGAACGTCGATGGTAAACTCGAGCGGCTCAAGCGCAAACTGATCGCCTTCTTGCGAATAGCGGATGAAGGGCGTGATGGTTACATCCATTGTATCGGATTCGACCGCCGTGGCAAAGGTCGAGGATTCCGTATCATACCACATGTAGTCCGGCACGGTTAGGGAAACTTTGCCGTCTGCGATGACGTAGGAGCTTTGCATCTCCCTTATGTAGATTGTGGCGTTTTCCTTGCCATAGATGGTGATGGTATGCGCGGGATGGGAGTCGTAGGTGGTCTCGGTGACTTCTATGCGGGTTTCATTGTCCGCACGCAGCTGCATGCCCTGACGGGTGACAAAATAGCGCGCAAAGAGTACGCCGCCTGCGCCAAAGGCCGCGCAGAGAACGAGCACAAGCGCCAGAGACAGGAGAATACGAAACGCTTTGCCCCTTCTGCGTTTGCCGGAATTCACGCTTTCAAACATTTCCTCTCGTCTGACGTGCGGCTGCACACGGCGAGGCAT
>CAZACG010000183.1:0-4035 GCA_964483645.1 uncultured Oscillospiraceae bacterium
GTCAAGCAGGAAGTCCTCGCGCTGTGCGCGCAATTCCCGCTCTATGACGACTGTGTCAGAACATGATATGACCCCTGCGTAAAGCGCGTTGTGCGCGCCCTTCTACCGAAACATTTTCCATCTTGAAGCTGTTTTGTGTTCGCTGTTTGGCACAATTTCCTAATTACACAAAAGAAGGGGTTGTCAAGCGAAGGATCCGAACATTTCAAGCAAAAACTAAGAATTTGCGCTCGAAGGTTTAAAAAGGGCGACCGTAAAGCCCTTTGGCGGAGCATTAGGGCAGCGCCCCAAGCTCAAAAGAGTCCATGTTTCTTAGACGAATTGCTTTTTGAAATGTTTGGCATTTGCTTGGCAGCTCCTTTTGCGTTCTCGGACATCTGCGCTGCGTTTTATGGTTGACAGCCGACGAAGCAAAGGGTAAACTAATCATAGCGAATGATGCAAGCGCGCCGTGCGCGCCCCTCTTCCGAACCAGTCAGCATCACGACGCTGCTTTATACAGTTTTTAAACTGCAAATCATTGAGGAACAAAACGGCGTCAATGGGGCAGGAAAGGATGTGGAAGCCATGATTTATCTGGATCATGCGGCAACAACGCCGCTAAAGCGCGAAGTGCTTGAAAGCATGCTCCCGTATTTTTCCTCCGAGTTTGCGAACGCCAGCGGCGTCTACGCCTCCTCCCGAAGCACCCGAAGCGCTTTGGAGCATGCCAGAGAGCAGGTCGCCTCTTCCATCGGCGCACAGCGCAGCGAGATCTATTTTACATCAGGGGGATCGGAAGCCGATAACTGGGCTTTAATCGGTGCTTTACGCGCGCAAAAAGGAAAAAAGCGCATCATCACTTCGAAAATCGAGCATCATGCTGTGCTCAACACCTGCAAAATGCTTGAGGAGCACGGCGCTGAGGTCGTATACGTTGACGTAGATGATCTTGGTCTGGTTCAGACGCAGGAGGTTCTGCGCGCAATAACGCCCGACACGGCGATGATATCTATCATGCTGGCCAATAATGAGGTTGGAACCATTCAGCCTGTGGCTCAAATCGCAGCCATTGCGCATGAGCACGGCTTACTCATGCATACGGACGCCGTGCAGGCCGTTGGTCACATTCCGGTGAACATTCGCGAATTGGACGTGGATCTTCTCTCCATGTCCGCGCACAAGTTCTATGGCCCCAAAGGCATAGGCGCGCTGTACATAAAGAAGGGTGTTCGTCTCGATCCTCTGATTATGGGCGGTTCGCAGGAGCGCGGTCTTCGCGCCGGCACAGAAAATGTTCCCGCCATCGTCGGCATGGGTAAGGCGCTGGAGCTTGCCGTTTCCAACTTACCCCGCAGCATGGAACAGCTCGCCGCGCTTCGCGATTGGATGATGGGGCTCATTGAAGAAAGGATTCCCGGAGCGCATATTAACGGAGATCGACGCAATCGTCTGCCGGGTAATGTGCACGTGTCGATTGACGGCATGGATTCTGCGTTGCTGCTCGCTCGGCTCGATATGGAGGGGATTGCCGCATCTGCTGCAAGCGCCTGTTCCTCGGGCGCGATTGAGCGTTCTCACGTGCTTCAAAGCATGGGCAAAAACACATGGCAGGCAGACGTCCGCTTTACGATCGGTGAAGAGAATTCACGTGATGAGCTCAGACGAGCCATTGATGTGCTTGAGCAAATCGTAAAATCCTGAAAGCAGCTGAACAGTAAGGAGTTATTTAAATATGATCTATGGCAACAAGGAAGGCATACGCGATTCGCTGCTCAGACAGATGGAGACGCTGTATGATTTGGATTTATCCGGCGAAATTTTTGCTCCTCCCGAGCTTCTTGAAGTGCTTGCCGTCTTTACAACAGCGATTCATCGCGAAATCAGCATTTATATTTCTCGAAGCGGCGCAATTCTGGATATCACCATCGGCAATCTGGGTAGCGTCGAGCTGAAGGATATGCGTCTGCGACGCAATGCGCGCCGTTTGAGCATGGTGCGCTGTATTCACACGCATCCAGGTGGAAACCCGCAGCTTTCAGACGTTGATCTCAGTTCGCTGCGATCCATGCGATTTGATGCCATGGCTGCCGTCGGCGTGCTGGATGGGAAAGCAACAGGCATGCAGGCAGCGTTCTTGGGCGAATATGTCGGCGGCGTCAATCAGATTAAGCTAACCGATATTCTTCCTGTAAATAAGCTCCCGCAGCGCGCGCTGATGGACGCTATCGAACGTGCGGATCACGAAGTCCTTTTAGGTTTTCATCCGGATACGGAGGAAGAAAAGGAGCGGGCTTATCTGGTCGGCCTTGACAGCGAGCAATCGCTGGAGGAATTGAGCCGACTGGCGGATACTGCGGGCGCTATCGTCGTAGGCAGCATGTTGCAGAAGAAGTCAAAGCCGGATACGGCGACCTATCTGGGCAGCGGTAAAGCAGAAGAGCTTTCGCTGGACTGTCAGGCCAAGGATGCTGATATCGTCATTTTTGACGATGAGCTGACCGGCGTGCAGATGCGCAACCTCGAGGAAATCCTGCGTGGAACAAAGGTGCTTGACCGCACAGCGCTGATTCTGGACATTTTCGCGCAGCGCGCTCAATCACGTGAAGGGCGTCTACAGGTCGAGCTTGCGCAAATGGCCTACCAATTGCCCCGATTGACGGGACACGGCGTTTCCATGTCCCGTCTGGGCGGCGGTATCGGTACCCGAGGCCCGGGCGAGACACGTCTTGAGATGGACAGACGGCGCATTCGCAAGCGCATGGGGGATCTGCGCCATGAGATTGACGAGATGCGCGGACAGCGCAATTTGCGCCGAGCTCGAAGAGAAAAAAACAAGGTTCCCGTTGTGGCGCTTGTCGGCTATACAAACGCAGGAAAATCCACGCTGCTCAATACGCTCAGCGGCGCAGGGGTTTTAGCGGAAGATAAACTCTTTGCAACGCTTGATCCTGTCGTGCGCACTGTGCGCTTTCCCTCCGGCGGCGAATTTCTATTGGTGGATACCGTCGGATTTATCAGCAAGCTTCCGCATGCGCTGGTGGATGCATTCCGCTCTACACTTGAGGAGGCGCTTCTTGCCGATATTCTGCTGATCATTTCCGACGGAGCGTCCGAGGATATGCTGCATCAGCACGACGTGGTGCTGGAAGTGCTTCATTCTCTCGGCGCGGGCGATAAGCCGAAGATCGACGTCATCAATAAGGTAGATCTTCTCAAGGAACTCCCGCAATGGCCGGGCGCGATTCCTGTCAGCGCCCAAAACGGCGATGGCTTGGAGAATCTGCTCGAAGAAATCAAGCGCCAGCTGAGGGGCATTCAGAAACACATTCGGTTGCAGATTCCTTATCAAATGGGCGGCTTGCTTTCCATGCTTCATGACAGCGCCTTGGTTCTCAAGGAGGAATATGGCGACTGCGGCATTTGCATTGAAGCGATGGCCGATGATGAAGTTCTTGGACGGCTTGCTGCAAAGCTGGGCGAAAACGCCATCGAAATCATGGATCGTTCATTTATAGAGGAGGAATAAGCAGCTTGATTACGCTTCGTGCAATCGCTTCTTTGGCGCTGGGCGTTTCCATGATGTTTAACGCATGGGGATTTGTCATGCCGCATCAGAATCCTGCCGATACGCTCATTCTGGTGAATAAAACCAATCGCGCGCCAGCAGTTCCCATGACGCTCGTCAAACCGAATGTCACGCCGACCCGCGAGGAGCTGTCCGAAAACATCTATATGCAGCCCGAAGCCGCTCAAGCGCTTGAGGAGCTTTTCGCAGCAGCCGAAAGCGATGGCATTACGCTGTTTGCAACAAGCGGCTTCCGCAGTTATTCGACCCAAAAAGCTATTTTTGACCGAAAGCTCAAGACCATGAGCGAACGCGCCGCCAACGCGAGCGTAGCAAAGCCCGGCTATTCCGAGCATCAAACCGGTTTAGCTATGGATATTGAAGGCACAACGACGCTAAACACAGGACTGACGGAGCGCTTTGGCGAATCCCCCGAGGGAATCTGGGTGGCAGAAAACTGCCATCGCTTCGGTTTCATCATCCGATAC
>CAZACG010000184.1:0-4010 GCA_964483645.1 uncultured Oscillospiraceae bacterium
AAACCGGATTGACCGCGCTTTCCATCATTTATCCGATTCAGCTGCTGATGATCGCGCCGGCTGTTGCCGCCGGCGTGGGGATCAACACCATCATGGCCGCTCGCCTTGGCACCAATCAGAGAAATGAAGCGGATGAATATGCGGACATCGGTACGCCCTTGGCCATTGCCATGTGGTTTATATTCGCTCTGGTCGGCTTTCTGATCATGCCAGCTTACGCTCGCATGTCCACCGGTTCCGAGCAGGTCATCCAAGAAGTCGTCATCTACGGCAGGATTGTCTGCATGTTCAGTTTGGGTCTGTTCCTTGAAAGCATCCGGACGAAGGTGCTGCAAGCCAATGGCGATATGAAGACGCCCATGCTTGCGCAGATCATAGGCGCCATCACCAACATCGTTTTCGACCCCCTGCTGATCTTCGGCATGTTCGGCCTGCCCGAAATGGGCATTGCCGGTGCCGCCGTCGCCACCATCGCCGGACAGATTGTCGCTGCGCTGGTGGTCATGCGCAAAGGACTGCGCAAGCCTCCTGCACCGGAAAAGTACGCTGCACATGTCAAGACAATCTTCCGTCTTGGCGTGCCGAACATGCTGATGCAATCGGCATACACCTTCTACATACTCGGTTTGAATCTCATTTTGTCAGGATTCTCTGATCAAGCCGTCACTGCGTTGGGGCTGTATTACAAGTGGCAGACCTTCTTCTTTATTCCGCTCGGCGCTATGCAAACCTGCATTGTTCCTATCATCAGCTTTAATTATGCTGCGCGCAGTATCGAACGCTGCCGCAGGACACTCTTGGTCTCCGTATGGTTTGGTCTTGCGCTCATGGCAGCGGGAACACTGTGTTTTGAGGTCATTCCCGGCCCCATGCTGCGTGTGTTTACCTTGGATCAACTGGTGGTATCCATCGGGACGCACGGCTTCCGTTTCATCGGCGTGAGCTTTTGGGGCATGGTTAACTCCCTGATCTTCCCGGTGTTTTTTCAAGCCGTAAGCTTCGGCGTAAAAAGCTCGCTTCTGACGATTATCCGAACGGTCTGCCTGTTTGTGCCTCTTGGCTTGTTGTTCTCCCGATTCGGTCTCGAATGGTTCTGGCTGACCTTTCAGGTGACGGAGTTCGTCACCTCGCTGGTAGGCTTCGTATTTTACAAACAATTTCTCGACGCACCCTATCGCAAAAGCAGTCGAAAGCATAGGCAGCAACACAAGGATGCAGTCATCCGGTCATCTCGCCCCGGTGTGATTGTCACCATTGCCCGCGAGCACGGTTCTTCCGGCAAGCAGATCGGCAAACTGGTAGCCGAGAAGCTTGGCATTCCTTTCTATTTATAGGGAAATGACAGCTCTTGCCGCACAGGAGAGCGGTTTGGCGCGGGAATTCATTTCCGATATCAATCAGAACGCGCCACACTTCCTGCGCGATCTCTATCTCAACACCACGGTGATACAGCATGCCATCACTGCCCAGCATAAGGTAATCGAACGCATCGCCGAAAACGGCAGCCGCGTGATCGTAGACCGCGCAGCCGATCGTGTTCTGCGCAATCATTCGGATATCGTACGCATTTTCGTTTATGCGCCAGAGGCGTACCGTATCGGCAGGGTCATGGCGGCGTATGGCGATACCCGCGAGGAAGCCAAACATCATATCCACCGCTCCGATACAGCTCGCGCCGCATACTATCGCAGCATCTCTGGCAAGAAGTGGGGTGATCGCCGGAATTATGATCTGATGGTTGATTCGTCCATCGGCTTAAAGGAAACAGCTGATGTAATTTGTCGTTATGTCTCGATGATTCGACACGGGGTTCATTGATCTCAGAGCCCGAATGCCAAGTGCGAGCGTTTATGTCGAGTCCCTTCCCTCCATGTTCCGGCCATTATTTTCTTTCCGCCATGCTAAAAACGGTTGCCGCTTTTCACGCGTTTCTCATCCGGACGCTATGTGTACAGATCCGTTTAGCTTCTCACAGTTTAAATCAATCCCATCAGCTTCTCTTCAAAGTTCAATCATCCTCGATCTTCGCTGCATTTTTCTCTTGACCGGTAGTAACAACCGTGTGCTACACTTTCATTAGATCATCCCAATCCGTAACGAATCACACGCTGCACGCAGCCCCTTCCGCAGCCATTGCTCGTTGCTTGTTCCGTTTTCCGATGATATGTCCAAGCGATCTGCAATCATTGGTTGGCGCAGTTGGCCTTTTTCCGCCTCGCATCGTGAACGGCTTTGGGATTCGTAAATGATCCATGCACAACACACTACACTTCAACACGCCCAATAGGCAGACATCCTGTCCGACGGCAGAAAGGTACGAGGTACGAACATGATCTATACCCCCTTTTACGACAAGCAGCTTTCCTTATTAGGCTTTGGAACGATGCGGCTGCCCACGCTGGACAGCGGCGCCATCGACGAGGTTCAAACCGCTCAAATGGTCAAAACCGCCATGGAAAGCGGCGTCAATTACTTTGATACCGCCTATCCCTATCACGGCGGCATGTCAGAAATCGCCCTTGGCAAGGTCCTAAGCTCCTATCCTCGAGATTCTTATTATCTGGCCACCAAGTTTCCCGGGCACCAAATCAGCTCCAGCTATGATCCGGCAGCGGTTTTTGAAGAACAACTTAAAAAATGCAGCGTAGAATACTTTGATTTCTATCTGCTGCACAATGTCTACGAGAATTCCATGCAGACCTATCTGGATCCGCGCTGGAATATTATCGGCTATTTCAAAGAGCAAAAACGTCTTGGACGCATCAAGCATCTGGGCTTTTCCTGTCACGGATGCGTAGAAAATCTGCGAGAGTTTCTTGATATCGCGGGCGAGGATATGGAGTTTTGCCAGATTCAGCTGAACTGGCTGGACTGGACACTTCAAAACGCCAAAACCAAAGTCGCTCTGCTCAATGAACGGAACATTCCCATTTGGGTCATGGAGCCGGTACGCGGCGGTCGTCTGTGCAAACTCGACGATCGCTCGGAGGCGACGCTCAAGGCGCTTCGCCCGAACGCAAGCATTCCCGAATGGGGTTTCCGCTTCCTGCAAGGCATTCCGGGGGTGACGATGGTTCTCTCCGGCATGTCCGATATGCAGCAGATGCAGGAAAACCTCAAAACCTTTGCAGCGCGCGAGCCCTTGAACGAACGCGAAACCGACGCACTACTGTCTATTGCAGACAGCATGAAGAGCTCCGTCCCCTGCACCGGCTGCCGTTACTGCACCGATCATTGCCCGATGGAATTGAATATTCCGCTGATGATGAATACATGCAGCGAGCTGCGCTTCTCTGCAACCATCAATGTCGCCATGCGCTTGGAGGGGCTGCCCGCCGATAAGCAGCCATCCGCCTGTATCGGTTGCGGAGCCTGCGCACAGATGTGTCCGCAGCGCATTCCTATTCCCGACGTGATGGCAGAGCTCAACGAAAAGCTCAGCACGATTCAGAAGTGGAGCGATATCTGCAAGCAGCGCGAAGAAGCCGCAAAGAAAGCAAGATCGTAATTGCTTCCAATATCGTCTCATTGCTTGCACAATCACGAGGGCTGTCAGGCGCAGAAACCGTATTCGCAAGAGATCATCGTGGGAAGCGTTCCCCATCACGCGGAGGTATGCGTTCGACCGCAGAACGCTTTCCATCTCTGCGATATCGTTTTCCAATCCTGACAGTTCCTATCTACTCGTCAGATTTATAGCCCCCTGGCACGAATCAAACGGACTGAACAACAGATAGAAAAATGATAAGGCAGGCATTCCCTCACGGCATGCCCGGAACCCAACTTGCGCCGATCTCCACACAGTAGCCTGCGATGAAACTGTTTGCATACGGCAAAAAAGCATTACAGACCGGTATGACCATCAACCGCAATCAGCAAAAATAAAAAACCGAAAAAAGGTGTTGACAAGTGCGTTGCATTCTGTTATAATGGCATACGTCGTCAGGAAAAAGCATTGGGGAATTGTGTAACGGCAGCACCTACGACTCTGACTCGTATTGTCTAGGTTC
>CAZACG010000185.1:0-3998 GCA_964483645.1 uncultured Oscillospiraceae bacterium
ATCGAGCGCACCGCCGCCTCCACCGTGTCCGAGAGCATCAGGATTGCGGCCTCGGAGGTCTGCGGCTTGGGGCCGTCATAGCGGAAATCGCGGATATCTACGTTTTCCTCGCCCAGCTGCTTGACGGTCTTGGCATAGAAATACATCACCGGCGTATCTCCATGATGCTGTCTGATCATATCCACAATGGCTTCCGGCAAATGATGCTTGCGGGCAAGCTCCACGCCGTCACGAATATGCTCAATGAGAATCGCCGTGGATACGCGCGGATCGGTCTTATCATGTGGATTCTCGCCATGCTGATTTTCCTTAAAATACAGCGGGCGAACCAGCTTGCCGATATCATGATAATACGCGCCTACACGAACCAGAAGCGCATTGGCGCCAACCGCCTCGGCAGCCGCTTCCGACAAATTGGCGACGATCATTGAGTGATGATACGTGCCCGGGGTTTCGATCATGAGCCTTCTCATCAACGGCTGATTCGGATTGGACAGCTCAATCAGCTTGGCAGGCGTCACCAGATTAAACGCTGCCTCCAGCATGGGCTGAAGACCCACGCACAGAACCGCCGAAATGAACGAGCCTGCAATCGCATAGCCCGCCTCGGAAACGACGCCGCTCATGTTGCTGGAGGTCAGCGTACCCACGCAAATCATGACGACAAAGTTGATCACGCCGACAATCAACCCGGTCACCAGCACAAACACGCGCTGAGCATTGCGTCTGAGCAGGAAAATGGCCGCCGTACCGCCGATGCTGGTCATCAGCAGGACGTTGAGCATCTGCGAGGTTACAATGCCCGTGCCTTTCACCGTCAGGAACGTAACGAGGATCGACATGCATGTGTTGACCACAATGGCCGGTCCGACGCCCAGCAGATTGACCACCAGCATGGCGGCCAGCACCACCGGCATGGCGCTCGAGGTGACATAACGCCCGATGAGCATGCTCAGCGAAATCGTAAGCAATCCGGCAATCAGAAGCACCATCGCGCTTTTACCGATTGTAAAAAGCTGAGGCATATACAGGCATGCAAACAAATAGACCGAGGTAAGAATCAGCGCCAGCAGAATAGCCGCGCCCAGATACAGCGAAAAATCAAAGCTGTCCCCGCGCAGAAGTCCCAGCGAATCCAGCACGGCAATCTGCTCCGCAGTCACGCGGTCGCCCTTGACGACGATATTCTGATCCTGCTTATAGACGATCGGCTCAACCGCATCGTAGGCTTTCTGACGGTTTTCCTCCGTCGCTTCCTGATCGATGAGCATGTTGGCCCGCAGACAGGCGCGCAGCGTGGGAATCGCGACATTATACCACAGATCTGTACGCGTGTTGTAGGCGACAATCTGCTGAATGTTATTGATGGCGTCGTTAATCTGTCCCTCGGTAATCATGGAGACGAGGGTTGTGCGCGTAGCGGAATTGAGGCTCTGGGTCAGTGCTTCAAAGTCCTGCTCCTTCGTATTCATGAGCGTTCGCAGCTGGTAACTGTTCAGCGTCAGCGTCGTGAGCATGCCTGAAGCCTGGGCATAGTCCTCTTCGGAAAACGCGCCGTCTCCCTCCTCCCAAAGCGCGCTGATCTGCGCGCCAAGCTCGCGCACAGCGCGCAGCTCCGAAAAGATTTGATCCATATCGGAGAGCACGACCTCGGAGATGGAATCGTCCTTATAATAGACGGGGCTTACCGCATCCGCTGCAGCCTGACGGCGGCGCGCCGTCGTGATGGCGTCCTCGATGTCCTTGCTCGCCGTAATGGTATTGGGCGCAACGTCGCCAACCTTGAGATCATACTGCTCCGGCGAAATCGCCAGCAGGCAAACACCTAAAAGCAGCAGATAGGTCAGCGCAGCAAAGAGCGTCTGCTGTACTCGCAAGCTCAAGCCGTCAATCCACTTCCACTTCGTTTTCTGCGTTTTTTCCATAACCGGATTCCTCCTTTGCGCGCTGCGCATGCGCATCATATGCGCGCACAATCGCCTGCACCAGCTCATGACGAACCACATCCTGATGCGTCAGACGCAGAATGGCGATATCCTCAACGCCTTCGAGCACCTGCACAGCCTCGGTCAAGCCGCTCTTTCGTCCTCTGGGCAGGTCAATCTGCGAAGGATCGCCCGTTACGACGATTTTCGATCTGAAGCCCATGCGGGTGAGGAACATCTTCATCTGCTCCTGCGTGGTGTTCTGCGCTTCGTCCAAAATGATAAACGCGTCCGACAGCGTTCTGCCGCGCATATATGCCAGCGGCGCAACCTCAATAACGCCCCTTTCCTGCATGCGCTGGCACGTTTCCGCGCCCATCATCTCAAACATCGCATCATAGAGCGGACGCAGATACGGATCGACCTTCTGATTAAGATCGCCCGGCAAAAAGCCCAGCTTTTCACCCGCCTCAACCGCCGGACGCGTGAGGACAATGCGCTCGACTTCCTTGCTCTTGAGCGCAGCGACCGCCATAGCCATGGCCAGATAGGTCTTTCCCGTTCCGGCGGGGCCAATACCAAAGGTCAGCGTGTTTTTTCGGATGGCCTTGACATACTCCCGCTGACCGAGCGTCTTGCAGCGGATGGGGCGGCCTCTGAACGTCGTGGCTACAACCTCCTGATAGAGCGTCTCCAGCTGCTCAAGCTCATCCTTTTGCCAGAGCGTTACCGCGTACTGCACGACGGCGGTATCCACGCGCTCAGAACGCGCGCTGAGCGCGCCCAAACGCCTGAGGATTTCCTGCGCGCCGTCAACCGCCTGTTCGTCCTCTCCCTCCACGACGATTTCGCCACCGCGAAGCGCGATGCGCACATGCATCAGGCGCTCGAGCATACGCACATTCTCATCGCCCGCGCCGAATAGATTCTGAATCGCCCCGGAAAGCGGGGCCATGTTCATGTCTTCTGCCAAAGAAGCAGACCTCCCGTGATCTAGGTTTTCTTCCGTCCAATCCATGACGGTCTTCGCATAAGCGTCTTAAAGTGCGTCCTTGCGGGACGCAATATCGCACTCATATTCAAGCACAACGCTCGCATATACGAACTCATCATCTATCATACTATAATGTACCGATTTGTCAAGAATCTGAACGTCCTGCGGACAGTTATTTTTGGCAATTTCCTCCGCCGCGCCCTGCGCCATGCTCCGGCAGTCCGTCTCATTTCGTCGCTTTTTCATAATCTGCACCTCTTCATAGCGCTCGATTTTTCGTCTCAGCGGCAGATACAATCCCGCGATCGGCTGAAGCTGAACGTCTACCTCCTGCGTTTCAAAGGGCTGCGCATCTGTCACCACGCGCTCATACCATGGCGTTTGAATCGTTACGCGTCGTCGCGCTTGGCCGGTTGGAATGCTCTCGCGCTCATACAAGGCCACCTTCGCATCCCCGCGCTTCCACACACGCGCAATCGCCTGTCCCTGCGCCTGAACGGCTCGCAGCTGCCCCTTTTCCGTTCGTTCCTCGCCGCGAATGAGTACCTGTCCTTTGCGCACAGCCTGCCCCGGCGCGACCTGCGGCGTCCCGGCTGAAGCCCAAATCCTTTTGATCACGCCATCCTCAGCGGCAACGATATGAAGCGTGCTCCCCCACACGCTCAAATCCTCGCCCTCGACGGAAGGCCAACAGGATACAATCAGCGTGCTCCCCGCAAAACGCGCGCCCGCAAAGGACAAACCGGGCAGCGCCGTTTGCAGCCTTCCGCGCAGCGCGTCAAGGGAAAAGCTGCCCTTTAACCGTCCTAAGTCTGCGCCTGCCGCGTGAAGCTCCGCGCGCACAGCAGCCTCATGTTCCCGCGCATTTTCAATTTCGACACGAAGCACCATCTGCGAAGAAACCTTCACCAGCACTACGCAGAGCAGCATTCCAACGACAAGCGCCCCATGCCGCTTCATCGCGCGCATCATGCGCACAAGGCGGCTCGAGCCGCATTCCTCTGCCTGCCAGCCATAGCGCTCACACAGCGCCATAAACGCCTTCATCCTCATGGGCGAAACCTCTGCCGTTATCCCGC
>CAZACG010000186.1:0-3959 GCA_964483645.1 uncultured Oscillospiraceae bacterium
GCGCCTGCGGCCAATCATAGCTGCCACAGCCCACATAATCCTCGACCGCGCCATGAAATTTAACCGGCGCGCCGCCCTGTTCATCGCGGGCCAGCACTGTATAGACATTCTGTCCCGGTCGATGTCCGCGCTCGTCAAAGGTCAGCGTGGGTGTGAGGCGCACACCGCATTCTGTGACGGTCATTCTTTGCAAAAGGCTTGTCACATGCCTGTGATCACGGACGTTATCCGCGCTGCGCCCATAAAGCGGGATGGCTACCGTGGGCGTCACCGTTCTCGCCGCAGCACCCGTATTGCACACACTCACGCGCATCAGCTCGACTGTGCCGCCGTCTGCAGGAACGAAGGAAAGCGTGCTGGCCTTAAGGCCCAGCTTGACGCTTTCACGAACAAGCTCATGCCACAGAAGGCCGCCGTACACGCTGACCTCTTCACGCTCATCCGCATACAGTTGCGCCTGCTGCTGCGCGCAAACGCCGCTCACGCTCCAAAGCGCACCGTCCTCTAGCGTCAAAAAGAAATTGCGCGTTGCACGGCTCTCGTGCAGCGTTTCTGCACTGGCAGGCGCGAGCAGGAATGTATTCTGTCCGGTCTTGCAGTCTCCCGCCAGCTTAGAGGTTATGCTGCTCATCATGCCCGCGGCATTGACCAGCGGAAAAACCATTTCGGGGGCGCGATCCGCGTCATTCACCACGAAATCACCCTGCGTATTCAGGTATCGAAGCTTCATCATATCCAAACTCACTCCTGATTATTTTTTGTTATATTATAGCAAACCGTTCAGTATTTCTCAATCCTTTTCACGGACGTCAAGCTTTCGCCCCGCCTCATGCATGCGTCAAAACGCCGAAAAAAGGATGAAACCTTTCGCTCGGCGGCGTTCGTGAAGCCTGCCACGCAACTTCGCTCCTTGACCCCATATTCGCTTCACCTTGATGGATCATTTTGATCTGAGAACAGTATACGTCCTTTTGCAAAGCTTCGGACTCGACCTCAAAGCAACGTCCTTACGTCATTGAGTCGGTGATGCAACCGGCGTCATGCCGGTTCAGCATGCAAAAAGCACATCCTTCAGCCTCTCGGCCAAAGGATGCGCAAAGCCCGGCTTAATTTGCGCCCAAATACGCGTTCTTCACCGCTTCATTGACGAGGAGTTCCTGACCGGAGCCCATCATGGTGATGCTGCCGGTTTCCAGAACAAAACCATAATCGGCACAGCGAAGCGCGGCATTCGCATTTTGCTCAATGAGTAGAATGGTAATTCCCTCGCTCTTCAAATCGCGGATGATGGAGAAAATATCTTTGACGATCAGCGGAGCCAACCCCAAGGACGGCTCATCCATCATCATGAGCTTCGGCTTGGCCATCATGGCGCGTCCAACCGCCAGCATCTGCTGCTCGCCGCCGGAAAGCGTACCCGCCAGCTGCCATTCGCGCTCACGCAGACGCGGAAAGCGGCGGTAGATATCCTTGATGCCCTCCTCGATCTCATCCTTATCCTTGCGCAGATAAGCGCCGATTTTCAGGTTTTCCTTGACGGTCAGATTTTCAAATACGCGCCTTCCCTCGGGAACAAGCGCTATGCCCTCGGTGACAATCTGCTGAGAATTCAGCGAAGTAATATCCCTGCCCATGAAGTTTATACTTCCGGAACTGCTTCTGACCAAGCCGGAAATCGCGCGCAGCGTCGTCGATTTTCCCGCGCCGTTTGCGCCAATCAGCGTGACAATCTGTCCCTGCTGCACATCAAAGCTGATGCCCTTGAGCGCCTCAATACCGCCATAATTCACCTTCAGGTCGGTAACCTTCAGCATCATCATTCTTCATCCACCCCCAGATATGCCGCGATGACGGCAGGATTATCGCGCACCTCTTTGGGCGTGCCTTCGGCTATCTGCTTGCCAAAGTCAATGACATAGATGCGATCGGAAATACTCATCACCAGATTCATGTGGTGTTCGATCATAAAGATCGTCAGCCCAAACCGTTCCTTGATATCCTTGATAAAGGAACCAAGCTCCACAGTTTCCTGCGGATTCATGCCCGCCGCAGGCTCATCCAGCAGCAAAAGCTTCGGATGGGTCGCCAGAGCACGCGCAATTTCAAGGCGGCGCTGCTGTCCATAAGGCAAGGATGTTGCAAACTCATCGGCCACGCCGTCAAGCCCGACAATCTTGAGCAACTCCATGGCTTCCTTGCACATACGGCGCTCCTCTTTCAGATTGAGACGGAAGGTCGCGGTAAACACATTGCTCGTTCGGCGCATGTGCATAGCGATAAGCACATTGTTAAACACTGTCTGGCTCTTGAACAGGCGAATGTTCTGGAAGGTTCGTGCAATACCGCAGGCCGTAATCTTATCAGGCGTCATGACGGTTCTCTTTGTATACATGCCTGCATTTTCGCCAGCATACGCGCGCTTCATCTTGCCGGTCGGGTAATTTTCCACGATGGTTTTTCTCATAAAATCTACGCGTCCGTTCGTAGGCTCATAGACGCCCGTGATGCAATTGAACGCGGTCGTCTTACCCGCGCCGTTCGGTCCGATCAGCGCGACAATCTCTCCCTCGCGGATATCCATGCTGAGGTTATTCACAGCAACGACGCCGCCAAACTGCATCGTTACATTCTCTACATGCAATACATTCTGGCTCACTGCTTCTTAACCCCCACTTTCTTCTTTTTCCCCGCCGAGAACAGATCCCAAAGCTCTCTTTCACCCATGATGCCCTTGCGGAAGAAGAGCACAACGATCATGATCACCACGGAGAAGACGACCATGCGGAAGCCGGAGCGCAGCAGCGGAACCTGAACAGTCCCACCGAAGAGATACATTTCCGTATCCAGAAAACGCAGCCACCATTCGCTGCAAGCGATAAACAGGAAGCTGGCCATCACGGAGCCGCTGATCGAGCCCATACCGCCAATGACCACGATCAAAAGAATCTCATAGGTCATCGAGGATTTAAATGCATTGGCCTGAAGCGAACCCTGATACATCGCAAGAAGCGCACCGCCGATGCCAGCGAAGAAGGAGGAGATGACAAACGCCATCTGCTTGTGATGGAACAGATTGATGCCCATCGCCTCTGCGGCGATCTCGTCGTCGCGGATCGCCTTAAATGCACGGCCATAGGTTGAATTGATCAGCAGCACAATAACGGCGATGCATATTGTACAGGCGGCAAAAACCGGCAGCACGGATTTAAACGTCGGATAGGTCTTCAGCAGATTGGAACCATTGGTAATCGGGCCGAGCGTATCCCACTGAATGATGGCTCTGATGATTTCCGCAAAGCCGAGCGTGGCGATGGCCAGATAGTCGCTCTTCAGGCGAAGCACCGGCAGACCGATCAGCGCCGCAAGAAGCGCAGCAAGAAGACCTGCGGCAAGAATGCCGACGATGGTCGGCACCGTGAAGCCGATCAAGCCGCCGTCATAATACTGATACACCGCCATACGCTTGGCCATGGGAATGGTCAGCACAGCGTAGGTATACGCGCCGACGAGCATGAAGCCCGCCTGCCCCAGAGAAAACAAACCGGTAAAGCCGTTGAGCAGATTCATCGACACCGCAATCAGCGCATAAATCGCGCCCTTCTTGAGCACGGTAATGAGCATAGAACGCTTGCCAAACTGCTCCTCAAGGATATACAGCACAACAAACATCAGCGCCAGCAGGCCGATATTGATCAAATTCTTGGTGGATTTCTTCATGCCGATCACCTCAAACCTTCTCGGACGTCTTCTCACCGAACAGACCCGTGGGCTTGAACAGCAGAATGACGATCAGAAGCGCAAACGTAAATGCGTCGGAGAACGTGGTATAACCCATCGCCTTAATGATGTTTTCACAGATGCCGATGATAAACGCGCCGATCACAGCGCCCGGAATCGAGCCGATGCCGCCAAAGACCGCCGCAACAAACGCCTTCAAGCCGGGCATCGCGCCGACAGTC
>CAZACG010000187.1:0-3953 GCA_964483645.1 uncultured Oscillospiraceae bacterium
GGGTTCGCCGTGCGAAGCTGTATTACCTGCGTAATCTGTCCGGCAAGGCCGCCAAGATTAAGGAGAGGTAATTGTGCTTTAAGGGCCGTCGGATTCCGGCGGTTCTTTTCTTTTTCCCTTTTTTCGTATATAATGAAAGTATCGGATGCATGCGTGCGTCTGCAAAACAGGGGTTTTCGATCTGAAAGAATGGAGAAAAGCATGAACGAGGATATGATTCTTCGCGCTGAGGATAAAAAGATCAACTGGTATCCGGGGCATATGGCGCGCGCAAGACGTCTGCTTGCCGACCAGCTCAGTCGCGTGGACGTGGTGGTGGAGCTGTGCGACGCGCGCATTCCCCGCGCGAGCCGAAACCCGGATCTGGATGCGCTGGTCAAAGGGAAGAAGCGGCTGCTGGTGCTGGGCAAGGCCGATCTGGCGCAGGAAAGCGAAACGCGCGCATGGCTGGCGTATTATCGCACGCAGGGGCTGGATACGATGAGCTTTGACAGCGTGCGCGGCCGCGCGAAGGACGTCATTTCGCGCATTGAGAAGGCGGCCGGCGAGGCTGTGGCGCGTATGGCGGCCAGAGGCGTGAAAAAGACGGTGCGCGTGATGATTGTGGGCGTGCCCAATGTGGGTAAATCGACGTTTACCAATCGCATTAACGGCGCGTCCATTGCCAAAACGGGCGATCGACCCGGCGTCACGCGCAGCAATCAGTGGGTGCGCATCACACCGTATCTGGAACTTCTGGATACGCCCGGTCTGCTCTGGCCGAAGATTGACGATCAGCAGGATGCGCGCGCGCTGGCGTTTGTGGGTACGATTAACGATCAGATCATGGATCAGCAGATGCTCGCCATCCGCTTGCTGGAAAAGCTGATGGAGGATAAGCCCGAAGCTGTGACGGCGCGCTTTAAGCTCAAGGATGCAGATGTGCGCGGCGTTGCGCTGCTGGAGGAGGCGTGCAGGGGTCGCGGCTGGCTGCTCCCGGGCGGCGTATGTGATACGGATCGTGGAAGCGCGGTGGTGCTCGATGAATTCCGCGCGGGCAAGCTGGGGCGCATTACGCTGCAAAAAGCTCCGACAAAGCTCGTTTCTACGGAAAAGCCGAAGGAGATGCGGACGGAAGCGGCTGAGGAGTAATGCCGGCGTATTTCCGAGGGCGGGATTGTCAGAATAAGAATCCCGATATTCTAAGAAAAAACTAAGGTTTTGCGCCCGAAGGTTTCCAAAGGGCGACCGGAAAGCCCTTTGGCGGGGCGTTGGGGCAGAGCCCCAAGTCCTCAAAGGCTTGATTTACTTAGAAAATTTCTTTCTTAGAATGTTCGGAATTATCCTGACAGTCCCGGCGTGCGGCGCGCGGAGAAGCAGGTCCGAAGTCTGATGCGGCGTCGGAAACGCGTTTGATTCACCCGGGAAATTGGAATGCTCAATTGGATAAGCGGATTGGAGACAAAGGGAGAGCGCCATGAAGAAGGACTGGAATGCAAGGCTTTTGGAAATCTCGCAGACGGATCGTGAAATCTGGCAGACGGGACGCGCGTTTGCGGGCATTGACGAGGCCGGACGCGGTCCGCTGTGCGGGCCTGTGGCGGCGGCGTGCGTGGTGATGCCCAGCGAGCCGCTGCTGCTTTATGTTGAGGACAGCAAGAAGCTGACGGAAAAGCGGCGCGAGGCGCTCTATGATCAGATTCTGGAGACGGCGATCTACGCGAAGGTCATTCTGGCTTCCCCGGAGGAGATTGACCGGGTGAATATCCTCAATGCGACCAAGAATGCCATGGCGCTGGCTGCCAAGGATGCGCCTTGCGAGCTTTTCCTTGTGGACGCAATCTCAAGTCTCGATGTTCCAGGCGAGGTGCGCGGCATTGTACATGGCGACGCGCTGTGCTATTCGATTGCGGCGGCGAGTATTCTGGCGAAGGTGACGAGAGATCGGCTCATGCGCGAGCTTGACGAACAGTATCCTCAATATGGGTTTGCAAGGAACAAGGGCTACGGCACGGCAGAGCACATTGCCGCGCTCAAGCGGTATGGGCCGACGCCTGCGCACAGACGCTCGTTCATCGGCCATTTTGTGCAGGGATAACGATGGAGAGGCGGCAGAAGCCCCATGTGCGCGGGGCGCTTGGCGAGGTGCGCGCAGAGCAGTATCTTCAGGCGCAGGGCTATGAGATTCTTGCGCGCAATGTTGTCGCGCCGGGCGCGGAGATTGATCTGATTGCATTGGACGGACGGACAATCGTCTTTGTTGAAGTCAAGGAAAGAATCTCTGCGCGCGCGGGAATGGGACGCGAGGCGGTGACAAAGGCCAAGCAGAAGAGAATCTGCAAAGCCGCGATATACTATCTGATGCGGACGGGCCTGATGAATCGACAGGCGCGGTTTGATGTGGTGGAGATTCAGAATGGACGCGTAACGCATATCAAGGATGCGTTCCCGTATCAGGGTCCGACGTTTTAAGTCGGGCGAAAACGGAGGCTTGATGATGGCAAAATCAGCGAAAACAGCAATGCTTGCCCTGCTGCTGGTAATCGTACTGGCTGTTTGCGCGACGCTCGCGCTCGGCGGCAGCGAGAAGCAGGAGATTCAAGAAGGAAATCTGATTGCCAACGGCGATTTTTCCGCAGTGACCGGAGGCATGCCCGACGACTGGGAAACGGGTATGTGGGTGATCGAGTCCGGCGCGTCGTATCTGGAATCGGTGACGTTTGAGAACGGCGAGAAGGGCGTCATGGTGGAAAACGCGGCGAGCAACGACGCGCGCTTTGAGCAGACGGTTGCCGTTCGAGAAAATGCCATCTATCGACTGACCGCGCAGGTGGCGGCCGAGGACTGCGGGGAAAGCACGGCGGGCGCGAACCTGTCTTTTCTGGGCGTGTACGGCATGAGCGAATCCCTGTATGATACGGACGGAGCTTTTAAGGAGCTAAACGTGTATGGGCGCACGGGCAAGGGACAGCGGGAGCTGACCGTTTGCCTGCGCCTTGGCGGATACGGCGCGGAAAATACAGGCCGGGCGTATTTTAAGAATGTGGAGCTGACGCAGGTGGATAGCGTGCCGGTCGGCGCGCAGATCATCGAGCTGAAAACCCCTCAACCGCAGAAAGAAAAGAAAGAGGACGCGAAGGAAACGGGCAGCCCCATTCCGGCGCTGATGCTTTTGGGAGCGGCCTATCTGCTGATGAGCGCAGCCGTGACGCTTACGCTGCTGCGCGGGTCGAAGAAAACCATGCCGTGCGGAATGCTGCTTGTGCTGCTGGGCGCGGCGACGCTTGCGCGCTTTGGCATAGCGGCCACGGTTGAGGGCTATGGTGTGGACATGGGCTGCTTTGGCGCGTGGGCCGGGAAGATGGCGGCAGACGGCCCCGTGCATTTCTATGAGGAGGGCTATTTCTGCGATTATCCACCGGCCTATATGCTGGTGCTGGGGCTGCTGGGACTGATTGCGAAGCTGCTTCATCTTTCCCTAAGTTCGATGGCCGGACAATTCTTGCTCAAGACGGTGCCGATTCTATGCGATCTTGCGCTGGCGGGCGCGGCGTATGCCGTTGCGCGCAGGCGCATCGGCGAGCGTGCAGCAGCGGGCCTTTCGCTGCTGCTGGCGTTTAATCCAGCGTTTGTGGTGACGGGCAGCGCATGGGGGCAGATTGATTCCGTGCTGGCGCTGCTGCTGGTGGTTATGCTGCTGCTGGCCAAGGAGGGACGATGGCAGTTCGCCATCCCCGTTTTTGCGCTGGCTGTGCTGACCAAGCCTCAAGCAGGTCTGCTTGCCCCCTTGGGTGTGGCTGCGCTTGTCAAGGAGTGGCTGGACAGAGCGGAAAGACGGCGGAATCTGCGCAGAATAGGCTGGGGGCTTGGCGCGGGAGTGCTGGTTACGCTGGCGATTACGCTGCCGTTTTCGCCGAAACAGAGCTCCGCGCTTTGGCTGGTGGACAAATATGTGCAGACGCTTTCAAGCTATG
>CAZACG010000188.1:0-3948 GCA_964483645.1 uncultured Oscillospiraceae bacterium
ATCAAACAGGCCGATCTCCCGCATGGCCGGAACGCAATTGGCAAACAGAAAGACACAGATCAGCGCCACGCAGAGGATGGACATGCAGGCGCAAATCTTGAAGACGATCTCCATCGCCTTCTCCTTCAGATGATTCATACTTCCTCCGATTGCTTCGCAATCTGTTCCCTGAACGGGAAGCTTATTTCCGCTTGAAAGAGGCTGTCAAGCGAATGCCGGACATTCATTTTGCTTGAAATGTCCGAATTCTTCGCTTGACAGCTTCATGCTTTGCGATTCTTGACTGAGAATCAGATTTCGTCCCATACCAGCGCTTCGCCGGTGTAGATTGCGGCAATCTGCTCGACCGTCAGTGCGTCGACCGTGTTCTCAAGGTTCACGATCACGGCGATGCCGTCCATCGCGATGGTCTTGCCGATCAGCACGGCGGCTTCCTCTTCCTTCAGTTCACGGGAAGCCATGCCGATGTCGCATGCTCCGCTCATCGCATCGTTGACGCCGGTCGTAGAATCGGAGGTCTGGATTTCGATCTCGGCTTCTGCATTGATCGCCTTGTAGCCCTCCGCCAGCTTCTCCATCACCGGGGAAACGGAGGAGGAACCGGAAATCACCAGCTTGCCCGCAGGAAGCGCTCCGGCGAAAGCCTCCGCCTCGCTTCCGACATAGCCGTTGTCCCAGATGATCTGCTGACCCTCCTCGCTCATCACATACGCGATGAAATCCTTCCCCAGCTCGCCGAGGTTGTTTTCCTGATAGCAGATATTGAACGGACGCGCCAGCGCATAGCTGCCGTTCGCCACATTCTCCGCAGTCGCCTCAACGCCGGCAATATCCACAGCCTTGACACTCTCGTTCATGGATCCCAAAGATACATAACCGATTGCATAAGCATCTCCTGCCACGCCGGTGAGCATGACCGCCGTGCTGTTGGTGATCTGGGCGTCCTCGGTGGTCATATCCACCTTTTTGCCGTCCACCTTCTGCTGTACGCCGGTCAGCTCAATAAACGCGCCGCGCGTACCGGAGCCATCCTCTCGGGAAATGACGTTAATCGCCTTGGTCGCATTGAATTCAGCCAGCGCCGCACCGGTCACACAGCCAAGCGCCAGAGCTACACAAAGGACTTTCTTCACGAACTTCTTCATGATGCTTTCTCCTCGTTTCTGTCATGTCGTTGTTATTTTCCCTTCTCTTGGGAACGCGTTCATTGTAAGCTTCCCGTGTTAAAAGCAAAACCTATCCCATGTAAAAACGAGGAAAAAAGAACCTTAAACCAAAGCATGAAGTACTCCCCTCACATCAAAGCCCTCTGCCGTCTAATGCCATCGCCTGTCCGCTGTTGCACGCCATTTTCAAATAACAAAAGGAGCTCCCACGCATTTGTGAGAGCTCCCAAAGTCGATATGCAATTACGGAGTCAAGCGCGTCGGGCCGCGGAACAGGAACATGACCTCCTTGATCGTCATGCCCAGCAGCAACATGGTCAAGCGGTCAATACCCAGACCGAAGCCGCCGTGCGGCGGGCAGCCGTACTTGAAGAACTCCAGATAGAACTTCACGTCTTCGGCAAGGCCCTTCTCCTCTGCCTGCGCCTTGAGCTGCTCATAGCGATGCTCGCGCTGCGCGCCGGTCGTGATTTCCACACCGCGCCAGATCAGATCGTAGCCCTGCGGCACGCCATGCTCATCGCGCATATGATAGAACGCACGCTTTTCGGCCTTATAATCGGTAATGAAGAGGAACTCATGACCGTACTTCTTCTTCACCCAGTCGTAGGACAGATGCTCGGCCTCCGTAGTCAGATCGCCCTTCTCCTCCTCCGGTACCTTATAGCCAAATTCCTTTTCAAGCTCTGCATACAGATCGTCCAGCTTGATCTGCGGGAACGGCAGGGTCGGCACGACAAGCGGGATACCAAACACCTTTTCGATCTCTTCGCCATACGCTTCCTTCACCTTGCCCAACGCATAGGTCAGCAGCTCCGCCTCCAGCGCCATGACGTCTTGGTAGGAATCAATGAAGCTGAATTCAAGATCGAAACCGGAAAATTCCGTGGTATGCTTGCTGGTAAAGCTCTTCTCAGCACGGAACACCGGTCCAACCTCAAAGATGCGCTCAAGTCCCGACGCCATCGCCATCTGCTTGTAGAACTGCGGGCTCTGCGCCAGATACGCCTTACGGTCAAAATACTGCACCTCAAACACGTCCGCGCCGGATTCCGAAGCTGCGCCGATGAGCTTCGGGGTATGAATCTCAAGGAAACCCTTCTCGCGCAGATAATCGCGCATCGAACCGACGAGCAACGTCTGCACCTTAAAGAGCAGTTGGTTCTTCTCCGTGCGCAGATCAATCCAGCGGTAATCAATGCGCTGGTCGATCGAGGAGCGCTCATGTCCCTTGCGCGCCTCACGGTCGATCGGCAGCGGGGCTGCCAGAGACTCGATCACAATCTGTTTGGGATAAATCTCCACACCCCCGAGCTTAACATACTCGCTCTCTACCGCCTTACCGATAACGGTAATGACAGAATCGGGCGTAATGGCATTAACAGCCGCGTCAAGCGCTTCATCCTCGCCCTTTTCCACGGTAATTTGCACCTTGCCGGTAATATCCTTGAGCACGATAAACGCCATCTTGCTCTTATTGCGGATGGTATCCACGAAGCCGCAGACCTTGATCTGCTCTGCCGCGCGCACATTCGCCGCATATGTTCTTTCCATAGCTGATCCCTCCGTATGATGTAGGTTCATTCAGATTTTATTATACCTGCATTTTCACGCAAATCAAGCCCAAATTCCTATCCTCAGACATATTTACACGCTTTTTTCCCGCTTTTTCGGCGATTCCTTGTGGTTGACATTCCCTGAACCGCATAGTATAATGAACATCAGCTGTGAGTTGTCTCTCCGTTTTGTGCGAGCACGGAGCTTCGCCTTCCCACTCTCCCGACAAAGAAAAAAATCCAATTTATTTGCGCCCGTAGCTCAGTTGGATAGAGCGTCAGACTCCGACTCTGAAGGCCGCTGGTTCGAATCCAGTCGGGCATACCAAAAAGAAACACCACCTATTGGGTGGTGTTTCTTTTTGGTTTTACCTTTCGGCTGTTGAGCTGCCTGAGCAAGTGGATCGGCCCTGTGCAAAGGTTTTGATGCGTAAAAGTACTGCCGGTCATTCGGTGTTCATATCTTACGCATCCATGAATAGTATAAGAGTCAGCATCTGCGATGCAAGCGATCATTGACAATTCCTTCTGGGATGGTACACTGAAAACAACAGGGACTGACTTTGACAAGATCCTGCCGCCGGTCTCGCGCCTTGGCGGCGGAAACCGCGTGGAGAAGAAACAAAATGTGAACGTGCAGCTGTCAAAGTTTTTTGAGAAATATCTTGGCGTGGCATAACCATTTTCAGATTGAATCATGGAACTGCGGGGTGTAGAGAACGCGAAAATTGCCTGTGCCAAGGCACACTTTGCTGCTATCAGCAGCGAGAGCGTGACCTGCTGGCGAGCAGCTTTGGAAAGCGGATGGAACTGGTGTCCTGAGTGGACAGTATGGAGGAGGTGACAGAATGGCCCTGCACGGGAATCAAAAGAAATTTGACAAAAACGGCGATGGCAGGCTGAGTGCCGGAGAATGGCAGAGCTGGTATTCTGCGACTTATGGTCACGACATTGAGATGTCCGAGCGCAGGAAGCAGACGCAGGCGGAAGGTGATTGGAACAGTCAGCTTGCACAAAGCGCCCACACCATACGCCGCGCTGCCGCTGTCTTCGTCGCGGCGGCCTGTGACATTCTGCCGTCAACGCAGCCAGATGCGAAAAACCTTGCCTGGTGCACGCTCCTCTGTCAGATCACCACTGCGCTTGCGGAGGGGGATCGATGGCTCATTCGCCAGACTATTTCGCCCTCCGGTATGTATGTCAGCGGCAAAGTGGGGTACCCCTAC
>CAZACG010000189.1:0-3927 GCA_964483645.1 uncultured Oscillospiraceae bacterium
CCCCTAAGCACTTTTATAGTATAACATAGCTTTGCAGACTTGTCAACTCTTTTTTGTTTTTTCTTTGATTGGCTTAGACCGAACAGCTCAAAGCAGGATATCCTTCACAATGTCGCGGAACTGTCCGCCGCAGCGTTCCAATTCTCCAAGCACGGCGTCGATTCCCTCCGGGCTGTGCATCCAGCTCTCGCGCGTAATGGCCGCATTCCGCGTCGGACAAACCAGCAGCTCTGCATCCGGAAAAAGCGTTTCATAATACATCTTTGCACGACGCGCATGTACAGGCATACAGCAAAGGATAGCGCGACGAATGACAAGGCCTTCGCTATCAGCGCGCCGTCGGGAATATATGGCGTTCTGATAGGTATAGGTCGCTTCATCCTCGCGTAGGATCGCGGCACAGGGCACGCCATTTTCCGTCAGCACACAGCGCATAAATGCCCACTCTGTGTCAAAGCGGCCGTCGTATTGGCGCGAGCCCGAAACCTGACCAAAAAATTCGCCCTGTCCGATCGCATATCGTCCTGAAGGAAGAATATACGGTGCAAATCCACCGCCATACAACCGGGCGGCCAGCTCCGCGGGCTCGGCATGCCCGTTCCCGGGAATGAAGATCACGTCCGAGGGCTGAGGCTCATCTTCAAGGAAGATAAAGCGGGTAATATCCTCGATCCAGTTAAGCATGCTCATCTGCCTTTCCCGAAAAAAGCCCGACAATGGTTCCGACGCCGTAGACAATGTGTACGGCAAAAAAGATCACCGGAAGGGTGAACAGCGCATAAAGCCTGCCAGTGTCCTGAGAAAGCGCTCCTTTGATGCTATAATACAGATCGCAGCAAAGATATGTCCCCATCAGCAGCCCAAACGGCAGCCTAGTAATCGGCGCAAGCAGCAGGCAAATCGTCAGCGCCACGACGAATAGCGCAGGGATCAGATGACGCATGGCAAAGCAGTGCGGCTGAATATGCATGGTTTTGCCAATCCAGTAGCCATTCCCCCATTTCTGGTGAAGCTGGCCACGCAAAGTAGCACGCGCTGTATGATAAGAGACAATTTCCGGAGAAAAATAAAAACGATAGCCCGCCTGACGCATGCGGTAGTGCATGTCATTATCCTCGGTGCGGCGTAGGCGTTCATCATAAAGGCCCACTTTTTCATATACCTCGCGGCGATAGAGCGCATAGGCCAGCGTGTCCACATAGCGCGTCTCACCGCCATTCCGGAAGGGTGCCGCACCGCCGCAGAAGCGGGAGGTGTCCACCGAACGCAGCACAGCCTCCCACGGCGTCTTCGGCTCGCTGCCCAGCACGCTGCCGCCGACAATAGCCTCTCCCCGCTCAAGCTGACAGATATTCTTCATTAGAAAATCCTCGGGCATACGCGCGTGCGCGTCCAAACGGATGTATGCATCACCCGTCGCGTTGGCAAGCGCGATATTGATGCCACAGGCCAGCCAGCGTTTTGGATTATCAAGCACTTTAACGGGAAAAGGCGCACGTTGAGCAAACGCTTCCATGATGGCTTTCGTGCCGTCCGAGGATGAGCTATCCACCAGTAAAGTTTCGATGGCCTCATTGGGAACGCTTTGCGTGAGCAAATCCGATAATAGAGCAGGAAGATGCGCTTCGGCATTATAGGCTACGACAATGAAGCTGATTCTGATCATGAACAACACCGCTTCCTAAGCGAATTCTGATTATACCGCCGTGTATCCCCGGCTGCGCACCTGATAAGTCCCAAGGCCGAGCGGGAAAGCGAAGAAAAACAGTTTAGCAGATACAAATGCGCGCGGACGCGCTTGCGCGAGCAGCCAGCCCAGCTGCATGGCCTGAACAAAACAAGCAGCCGCAATGCCCATTCCACCGAAGAATAAAAGCAGTACGCAAAGCCAGTCCAATATATAGAAAAGAAACTTTTCCCATTCATGTCTGACATACGCTCTTCCCCTGCCATGCGCCATGGCGCAACGCAGCGCCTGCCCTTCCCCCTGACGGCGGCGAGAAAAGATCAGCGAGCACAGTCCACGGTTATCGCGCACCGCATCCGTATGCAGAATCATGGGAATGGGAAGCTCCACGATCTTGCATCCTGCCGCCTTCAACCGGGCATGGAGCTCGGCCTCCTCGCAGGCGACGGTATCCGCAGACCAGCCGCCGCTTGCCCGGAGCGCCTCCCGTGTCAGGAAGATCGCGCCGCCAAACGCCTGGCAGACACGCTCCTGCGTACAGCCAAAGTAATTCACATTGCGCCCGATGATCTCGTCTCCGCGCAGATAGACGTCCTCGCGAATCCCCGTCACACCGTCCCAGCCCTGTGCCGCAGTCATCAGCGCGCGCTCAGCGAAGCCGCTTTGCAGCTGCATATCGCCATCCAAAAACAGCAAGTACTCTCCTCTTGCCTCATCGCTACCAATCATGCGGCCAAGCCCTGCAGTCGTTTGCTCCGCATTCAGGCGAAAGCATCGTGCGCTATGCGCTCGTGCGATATCGAGACTATGATCCGTCGATCGGGAATCCACATAGATGATTTCATAGGAAAGCACGCCCAGCGCATCCTGTATGCTTTTCATACAGGCTTCAAGGCGCGCCCCCTCATTCCTGCCGATCACGACGACGCTGATCATCCGCATTGCCTCCCGGTCCAAAACATGCTATACTATGCAATGAGCAAAAGCCTGCGCTTCAGGCGCAAAGCACACCATCATATGAGTTCTATTATCGCACAAATCAGCCTGTTTCGCAAGGGGCGAGAGTTCGGAGGAAAAAGACATGCTGCTCAGCATCGTGATTCCATTTTATCACGTCGAAAAATACATCGGCGCATGCCTTGATGAGGCAGCAAAGCTCCCCGCAGCTGATTGCGAAATTCTGCTGGTGGATGACTGCGGCGAGGATCGTTCTGCGACGATTGCTCAAATGTATGCGAGCCGATACAACCACTTCCGTATGCTTCGCAGAGCACAAAACGGCGGCCTTTCCGCCGCGAGAAATACGGGGCTTTCGGAAGCAAAGGGCGAGTATGTCTATTTTCTGGACAGCGATGATCTTCCCGAGCCTGCCGCGCTGGTGGAATTGGCTCGAGCCGCGAAGGCTCAGGATCTCGACGTCGCAAAAGCGCGCTTCCTTTTCTTGGATGACGAGACAAATACGGTAACGCCCGGTCCGGCCATCCCACAAACTGCGCCGATGACAGGCTGCGCGCTGTTTGCTACACAATGCCATTCAGGCGTCTACGAGCCGATGGTCTGGCAGTGCGTCTATCGACGTGCTTTCCTTGAGCAATATCAGCTTGTTATGGCCGAGGGGCTGCTTTTTGAAGACGAGCTGTTTCATGCATCTGTTCTAATGAAGGCTCAGCGCGCTGCGGCATTTGAAACGCCCATCCTGCGCTATCGCCAACGGCAAGGCAGTATCATGTCCTCCTTTGCGCGTTCCAGTCGTTGGTGCTCAAGTTATCTGGAAATCTGCCGTCGTCTGGATGCTCTGGCCAAATCGGTTTCGGACGCAGCCGCGCTCGCTGCGCTCAGACGGCGTATTGGGCAGATTGCCATAAGTTCGGCAAAAAACATCACCGCCTATTGCCTACCGAAGAACATAGCGCAGGAAGCTAAAGCTTTTGTCTATGCCAACCGGCGGGAGCTCGCCGGCTACGCACTGCGCTCCGGAGATCTCTTTGTAGCTTTACAGGGCTTTCTGATGCTTCTGTCGCCACATGTTTTTCTGGCACTGTACCGTCATCACTGATCTTCGAACATAAATCGAAAAAATGTCAAAAAGGGGGTTGACATCGGCGCGTTGCTCTGATATAATCTTTTCTTGTCAGGCGGTCGTTCGATCGCGCCGAGCCCTGTATGCCAATGTGGCTCAGTCGGTAGAGCAGCTGATTCGTAATCAGCAGGTCAAGGGTTCGAGTCCCTTCATTGGCTCC
>CAZACG010000190.1:0-3920 GCA_964483645.1 uncultured Oscillospiraceae bacterium
CGCTGCTCAACGCCCTCCTCTTTGAGCGCCTCAAACAGCTGCGGGAAAACCGTGGAGCCCGCCAAATTGCAGCAGATGTGCAGCAGCCTCATGCCTGCTTCCCCCGCCGCTTCTCGCGTTCCGCTCGAATGAACTTGGGCAGATTCATAATCCCCACCAGCGAACCCGTGCCATAGGCGAAATGGAACGCAGGATAAAGAATAATCTCCACCGGCAGATACCGAAGCCCCTTCTCCTTGGCAATGGTATAGGAATAGAAGAAATCCAGCAGCAGATACGCGCCCCATTCAAGCGCCAGCAACCCTCCAAAGAGCATACTGTGTGTCAGGAGCGTCAGCAGCAGAAGCACAATGGTGGAAAGCACAAAGCACAGCGGCACAAAATGCCGCACGCCCATCGAGCCCGGCACCAGCGTCATGGTAATCACGTTCCACTTGCCGTTCATATAGCCCATCTTCATGATGCCGCGAAGGGTATCCCGGCAATAATACAGCACGCGAATATTATGGTTTAAATACACCTTACCGCCGTTTTTGCGGATTCTGAAATTCAGCTCGTTATCCTGATTGCGCGTCATGCGTTCGTCAAACCCGCCGATTCGCTCAAACAGTTCCCTGCGCCAGCAGCCAAACGGCACGGTGTCCACATACCCATCCTCCTGTGTCAGACGATAGGTCGCGTTGCCCACACCCAGCGGCGTCTTGAGCATTTCGGCGATAGCGTCTCCCATAAAGCCCCTGCCGCGCGTTTCAAATACGCCGCCCGCGTTATCGCAGTCGCAGGAAAGCAGCGTCTCCACCGACAAACGGATGTAATCGCTGGGATACTCTGCATGCGCGTCAAGCCGCACGATCACCTCCGCGCGGCTCGCCTTGATGCCGATGTTCATCGCATAAGGCACCGTGCGGTTCGGATTATCCAGCACGACGATCTGCTCATGCTCCTTCTGCATCCGGTGAAGCAGCTCCACCGTACGATCCTCCGAGCGCCCATCCACAAAGATGACCTCCATCAATTCCGCAGGATAGTCCTGCGAGAAGATCGAGTCCACACACGCGGCGATATATCGCTCCTCGTTGCGCACCGGAAGAATCACCGAAATAAAAGGCAGCTGCATGCTTCAACGCTCCATTTCACGGACAGAATCGTTCAGGATGATATCAAATCAGTTTATTATACCACAAACCCCGCGCATTGGAAAGCAGAAAGGCACGAAGCGTTAAAAAGACGAGGCCATCAGGATAGCACCGAACATTCCAAGAAGAAATTCTCTGCGTATCGCCTGCTTTTGAAGGCATCGGCTTCGCCTCATTGCTCTGCCGAGCGGCTTTTCGCCGCCCGTTTTCAGCCTTCGCCGCAGAATACTTTTTTCTTCTCAGGATATAAGGTTGCCAATCCCGACGGCCTCTATTTTAATACCACATCCACCCGTCAAACCAGTTCATCGCGTCGCACCACGCACGCGGCGCCTCCATACCGGAGGCCAGCGGGTAGAACGCGATAAACAGCGCAATCGCCACAACGCTCAGCACAAGCATCAGTCCGTGCGCAAGCCTTGCGTTTTTGCGTTCCAGATAGCGCAGCGCCTGCGCCGTGGCAAGAATGATGAACGGCACGCTGGCAAAGTAATGGTAGATAAACGTCAGTCTGGACACGAGCACCCACGGCAGATACGCCGACAGGAAGCCCACGACAATCACAGGCATCGCCCGATCATAGTGATCCTCTCTGCCCGGAAGCACGCGCAGCGCCGGCAGCGCGTTACGCGCCACACTGTAACCGAGCATAAACAAAATGCCCGCAAACCCCGTCCACCAGACCGCCGGATTGCCAAAGACAAGAATAGAGGAGACCATGCCCGGCGCTTCAAAGTCTGCCGCAAAATACCACATGGGCTTGACAATCAGCGGCCACTCGTACCACGGAGAAGAGAAGTAGTGCTCTGCCACAAGGTTCTTATGGTAGTCAAACATCAGCACCTGCGCATCCCAGATTCGCTCAAACGTGCGCAGATTCCATTTGACCTCCCCATACGCACGCAGATAGGGAATATAGCTGAGCACATAAATCGCAACCGGAACGGCTACAAAGAACACGCAGCAGGCGGCAATGGTCTTTGCGCCGTTCTTGGCAAACAGGCTCGCCGCGCGCTCAAAGGCGGGCGCTTCATCCCTATGTGCTTCGGCATAGACGCTCTGACGCCAGAGCGAATAGAATCTGGCAAAGAACAATATCGCCAGGCCCACCGCGCTGTAACAGCCGATCCATTTGCTGGCAATCGCCAGACCCATGCATACGCCGGAGAGCGCCAGCGGCACAAGCGTATCCCGCAGTCGCTGATGATAAAAGTTCATCTTCATCCATCGCGCCATGAACATGAACATCAGCATGATGAAAAGCACCGGATAGGAATCTATCGTCGCAATGCGCGTCTGCGTAAAATGCATGCAGTCGGCGGTCAGCAGCAGCGCGCACAGCGTCGCCCAGCGCGTTCTGCCAAAGAGCGTCATCGCCAGCAGATACATTGCCGGAACCATGAGCACTCCGCAGATTGTGCCTGCCAGCCGCCACGCAAACGGCGTCATGCCCAGAAGCGAAATGCACCAGCTGATAAACACCTTGCCCAGCGGCGGATGCGTCGTCTCATAGGCGTACAGGCTGTTGGCGTGCTCATACCCCGTTCGCGCGTGATAGATTTCATCAAAGTACATGCTGTTGTAGTAGCTCGGCTTTTCAGGCACGGTTTCCTGCTCGTCAATCAGCGCCATGGGATCCGCAGCCCTGCCCTTCAGCGCGCCGTTGGCCTGCGCGCTCACAGCAGGAATCACCTTTCCCGTCGCCGTCACCGCCGCAACCTCCCAAAGCGCAGCGCCCGCGCCCTTGAATGTCACGCGCAGATATCGCCCAGAGAATGTCAGCATACCGCCGCTCGCGCCCGTGACCTTTCCGCGCTCATCATATCTCGGCTTGCGCAGCGCCATCCACTTGAAGCATTCTCCCCGATCAAGGAACGCATCGTTTTCCTCGCCAAAGCTTGTTCCGTCATCGGAGACCGCAAAGGAGAACTGCGTGTCCGAAATTCCGCCGTAATAATAGATGCGGAAATCCTCGTGCCTCTCGCCCAGATCCAGCACCACCGTCTCGTTCGCAGCCGTGGACGCATATCCATTCTGCGGCGCGTCCGTCGCGCCCAACTGATAAAACGCCACGGCGGCATAGACGGCCGTCAGGCCGAGCATAATCACATAATCCCGCTTTTTGAGCCGGAGCTTATAGTCCTTGGCATGCAGCAACTCGTCGCGCAGGCGCGCATCCGCCGCAAAAGCGGAGTCTTCCGACGTCTTGTCCATCGTCCGCTTCCTCGCGCTGCGCTCCGGAAGCCGCATCGGCGCGCTTCCCACGCACAGCGAGACCGCCGTCCAAACCGTCAGCGCCGCAGCCACAAGCTGCACAACGGAAAGCCCGTAGCCCAGCCAAAGATTCGGCGCAATCAGATATTCAAGCGCCAGCACCACGCCGACGTTCACCGTCGTCGCCGCGCTTGCCAGAATCGCGGCAAGCAGCAGGCGCATATCCTCCGTCTCCAGATAGGCCAGCAGCAGCAGCGCCAGCGCAGGAAGAATATAGCGTTCATGCATTTTGGTGCCCAGCACAAAAATCAGCTGCATGGTCGCCGCGCTCGCCGTAAACAGGTGCGCGCGCCCCTTGCCCTTCGCATAAATCAGAATGCCCGCAATAAAAGAGAGCGCCATCAGCGCCATGCCCATCTGTCCATAGCTCACCGTCCCCAGAACGGATTCCGTGTTCTTCACCCAGTTTCCGCCCAGCAGGAACATCAGATTGCCCGTGGACAGCGTCGCATAATCATAGCTTGAAAGCGTCTGCACATATTTGTCCACCAGCCAAAGCGCGGAGCTCTG
>CAZACG010000191.1:0-3911 GCA_964483645.1 uncultured Oscillospiraceae bacterium
CGTTCCACTCGCGGTTGAGCGTCAGATGGCGTCCCGCCTGACCGGGAATAATCTCTCCACCGACCGCTGCCGTCGCCCCCTGCGCCCATGCGGGAATGCGCAGATGGAGCGGGAAAGCGGCGTTTTTGGAAAGATTCAGACGGATGCGGATATTGCCGCTTTCGGGATAATTGCTCTCTACGCTTACGCGCACGGAAGCGCCCGCCAGACGATAGCGTACCACGCAGGGCGCATAAGATACGGCAAACAGACCTTCATCGCGCGAGAGCATCCATTGATGCTGCGCAAAACGAGGCCATGCGGCGAGCAGCGCGCACAGCGCTTGTGCATCCTTGAGGCCAAAGAGCCCCGCGGTATCGTCGCTGAGCGGGAAGCGATCGGCGGCGCTGAGCTTAACCTGATTGGCCTGCTGAATGCTCTGCACGCCGCGTCCATCTTTGCAGAAGGCCGTAGGAATCGCATTATACAGGATCTCCTCAAGCTGGTCGCTCATGCGCTCCTCAAGCGGGCAGGAGAGCAGAGCTTCTAGCGAAGCGGCCAGCTCGCAAGCGGAGATGGCAGATACGCCGCGCGCAGGGTTTCCGCCGGCCAGCAGCGGATCGCCGGAGATGGCGCCGGAGGCAGAGCCGTGCAGACGGTTCATGCGGGCAAGGCCGGTTTCCGGCGCGCTCAAGTGCTTGCCGGAGCCCGTAATCATGCCGCTCAATGCGCTAACACGAATGCCCTCGCTGAGATTAGCGGCGCTGCCTGCGCGCAGAAGATACTGATGATATTCCGAATCGACCACTTCAGGAGCAACATGGGTTCGAAGCACGGGCGCGCGGAATGGGAAGGCGTGCAGCAGGGACGTATAGTCAAAGCCCTGACGGATGAGCAGCGTAAGCACGGAGAGAATGGCTTTCTGCCCGGTGACATTGTAAAGAAACACACCGACTTCAAGGGTATCCGAAACATGCATGGCGTCCTGCTGGGAAAGCGGCGTTTCCTCCAGGGTGTCGCGCAGATACTTCATATAGCGCAGCATGAAGCGAAGCGTTTCGTTGTCGCCCGTCATGGTATAAGCGGTTTCAAGCGCGCGAAGCATGCGTCCACGCGCGGCGAAGGAATCGTCCTTCGCACCAAAGGAGCCGTCCTCGCGCTGGGCGGCGATGACCTGCGAGCAAAGCCTGAGTGCCTGACGGCGAAGCTCTTCATCGCCAAGCAGCGACGCGGTCAGAAGGCTTGCGTCAAGCCAGTCCGCGCAAGCGCAACTTCCCGGCAGGTTTCCGCCGAAGAAGGCGCTTTCCTCACCTGTTTCGGGAAATATGGAAGCGCAACGGGACAAAAGCCCGGCGCGCAGGGAGAGAAGGCGAGACTGCATGCCGCCGCGCGCGCAAATGGCACCGGCGGGAAGCGGCGCAAGGAAGCCCGGCGTCAGAGGCGCGCGGGAAAAAAAGGTACGGGTGGGCATGGAAAACCTCCTGTTTGATACGCACGATATAAGGATGACAAGGAACAATCATGTAACACTTATAGTTTACATCTGCAAGGGGCGCTTCGTCAACCATCGTTTGCAGAGGATTTTAAAGACGAAGAATTGTCTGAAAACGATGTAAGAGGTGTTGAAAAGGATGAAGAAATGGGGTACAATCTCATTGAATGGTTCTGTTACAAATGGCTTGGAATTTATGAAACAATAATCATATCAATCATACGGAGAGGAGCTGTTGATATGACGGCAAAAAGGCAATCTCAATTGAAGATCATCCTGGATGATCCCTATCTGGCCGCGCATGAAGAGGATCTGATGGAGCGTATGAAGCGTTACCGCAGTACAAAGCGTCGGCTGCTGGCTAAGGGACAGACGCTCTCCGATTTCGCCAACGCGCATCTGTTCTACGGCTTCCATAAAACCCAAACGGGCTGGGTGTATCGGGAATGGGCTCCGGCAGCTAAGGCGCTGCATCTCATTGGCGATTTCAATGACTGGAATCGGGAGAGTCATCCACTCAAATCGATTGGTAACGGCGATTGGGAGATCGAAATCAAGGGTCGCCGCACGCTGGCGCATATGAGCCGCGTCAAAGTTGTCGTCACTACGCAGGATGGACGCGTGCAGGATCGCATTCCGTTGTTTGCTACCTATGTTTGTCAGGACAAGCAGACGCATGGCTTTAATGCCGTCATCTATGCGCCGCGCAAGGCGTTTGAATGGACGGACGCGGCCTTCAGGCCGCAGCGCAACGTACCGCCGATCATCTATGAATCCCATGTGGGCATGGCGACGGAGGAGGAGCGCGTAGGTACGTATCTGGAATTCATGCGCGATGTGCTGCCCAGAATCAAGCGGGACGGCTACAACACCGTTCAGCTGATGGCCATTATGGAGCATCCCTACTATGCGAGCTTTGGCTATCAGGTTTCCAGCTTCTTCGCCGCTTCCTCGTGGTATGGCACGCCGGACGAGCTCAAGGCGCTCATCAACGAAGCGCACAGGCTGGGGCTTTCCGTCCTTCTTGATCTGGTGCATTCTCATGCGGTGAAGAATACCGCCGAGGGCATCAACGAGTTTGACGGTACGGCGGAGCAGTTCTTCAAGCCCGGCGCACAGGGAGATCATCCGGCTTGGGGCAGCAAGTGCTTTGATTATAGCAAGACGGGCGTTTTGCATTTTTTGCTCTCCAACCTTAAATTCTGGCTGGAGGAGTATCACTTTGACGGCTTCCGCTTTGACGGTGTGACCAGCATGCTTTATCATAACCATGGTCTGGGCGTTGCGTTTATGGATTATAGTCAGTATTTTTCCATGAATACCGATGTGGATGCAGTCACGTATCTGCAATTGGCAACTGAGCTGACCCATGAGGTCAAGCGCGGCAGCGTGCTCATTGCCGAGGACATGAGCGGCATGCCGGGAATGTGTCTTCCTATTAAAGCGGGCGGAATCGGCTTTGATTACCGTCTGAGCATGGGTCTGCCGGACATGTATATTAAGAATATTAAGGAAGTGCCGGACGGCTTTTGGAACATGGGCAGGCTGTTTTATGAGCTGATCTCCCGCAGACCGGGCGAAAAGAACATCGCTTATTCCGAAAGCCACGATCAGGCGCTGGTGGGCGATCAGACCATCATGTTCCGTCTTGCTGACAAAGAAATGTATTGGAGCATGAATCGCGACAGTCAGAATATGGTCATCGACCGCGCTATAGCGCTGCATAAGATGATCCGGCTGGTCACCATTGGCGCAGGCGGCGAGGGCTACCTCAATTTCATGGGCAACGAGTTTGGCCATCCCGAGTGGATTGATTTTCCGCGAGAGGGCAACGGCTGGAGCTTCAAGCATGCGCGACGGCTGTGGTCGCTTGCCGATAACGATCAGCTGCGCTATCAGCTGCTTGGCAATTTTGACAAGGCGATGCTTCGCTTCGTGCGTCAATACGGCGTGCTCAAGCCCTCTCAGGCGCACAGCCTGCGTCAGCATGAGCAGGATCAGATTCTCGTCTTTGAGAAAGCGGGCTGCATCTTCGCCTTCAACTTCCATCCGACCAACTCCCAGACGGAGCTGTTCATCCCTGTGCCGCAGCAGGGTGATTATCAGGTTGAGCTTTCTACGGACGACAGGGAATTCGGCGGCTTTGAGCGTATCGACAAGCAGATGATCTATCATACGTGGGCGAAGGATCCGCAGTTTGGCGACGGCTTTACGATTTATCTGCCGGCGAGAACGGCGCTCGTACTCAAAAAGGTTTAAAGGCGTTTCGGCGGTCGTTGGAGCGTTGCCGTGATGAAATGAAAACGCCTTCGAATGGAAAAAAGAAGATTTTCCGGATCTATCCCGAATCAAAAACTCGCGTAAAGCATTCAGGCGGGATTACTGTCCGCCTTTTTTGGGAGGAATCAAACATGGACGTCAAGAAAACGCTGATTCGTAT
>CAZACG010000192.1:0-3890 GCA_964483645.1 uncultured Oscillospiraceae bacterium
CAAGGGCATTGATCTGGACATTGACGAGGGAGAGTTTCTTTCTGTGCTCGGCCCGTCGGGCAGCGGCAAATCGACGCTGATGAACATCATCGGCTGTCTGGATACGCCGACCTCCGGCACATACATTCTGCATGGACGTACGATCCGCGATTTGGATCAAAAGCAGCTGGCGCGCATTCGCAGCTGCGAAATCGGCTTTATCTTCCAGCAGTTCCAGCTTCTGCCGAGACTGGATGCGCTGAAGAATGTGGAGCTTCCGCTGGTTTACGCGGGCGTTTCGCCCAAGGAGCGGGCAAGGCGCGCGGAGGAAATGCTCGTGCGCGTAGGGCTGAAGGATAAGCTGCATCATCATCAGAATCAGCTCTCCGGCGGTCAGCAGCAGCGCGTGGCCATTGCGCGAGCGCTGGCGACCAATCCGACGCTTCTGCTTGCGGATGAACCGACCGGCGCGCTGGATCAGGCGACGGGCGAGCAGGTGATGGAGCTGTTCCGCGAGCTGCACAACGAGGGGCGCACGATCATCATGATTACCCATGATCTGAAAATTGCCAAGCATGGTTCGCGCATTGTGAACATCCTCGACGGTCGGCTCTCCGAGGGGGTGAGCGCGTATGATTAAGCAGCAATGGGATATGCTCTGCGAGAGCATCGGCATGTCCGTGTCCAATATCATCGGCAATAAGATGCGTTCGTTTCTGACTACATTGGGCATTATCATCGGCGTGGCGGCGATCATCGCGCTGATGACTGTCGTGCAAGGCGCGACGGACACCATGAATGCGCAGTTTGACGCGATGGGTCTGGGTACGCTGCGCGTCAGCGTGACGGGTACGGCGCTCAAACACGGCCTGACGGATGCGGAGCTTGACGAGCTGCTTGCCTGCGAGCATGTGGCGGGTGTGTCGCCCTCGTTGAGCCGGACGGTGACAGCCAAGCGCGGGGCGGCGTGGTCGGACGCGATCAGCGTATCCGGAAACGACGGCATCTACTTTGAACATAACGAGGATTTGCTCGCCCGCGGACGCGCGATCAACGCGATTGATGTAGAGCAGGCTTCGCGCGTCTGTCTGGTGGACGGCGGAACGGCACAGACGCTGTTCTATGGAGAGGATCCCCTCGGCAAGACGCTCTATCTGGACGGCTTTGAGTATACCGTCATTGGCACGATTGACGAGGAAGAGGACGTGAGCCTGTTTACGCAGATTCTCTTCGGCGGCAGCGTGGACGGCACGGTGTACGTTCCCTACACGTCTGCCAAGAAGCTCATGGGCACCTCGACGGCCTCGACCTTCGAGGTTTACGTGACCGACCCGGATGAGACCGATCAGGCGATTGAAGAGATGGAGGCCGTGCTGGACGCGATCTTCAACTATAAGGACGACACCTACATGATCATCAACATGGAGTCGATGACGGACGCTATGAACCTGATGACCTCGATGATGATGTCTCTGCTGGTGGGCATTGCGTCCATCGCGCTGGTGGTTGGCGGTATCGGCATCATGAATATGATGCTGGTCACAGTGACCGAGCGTACGACGGAGATCGGCCTGCGCAAGGCGCTGGGCGCGGAGCCCGGACAGATTCAGATTCAATTCCTGATTGAAGCGATTATTCTCTCGCTGCTCGGCGGCGTCATCGGCGTCATCGTGGGGCTGTCGGTGTCCTTTGCGATATGCGCCAATACGGATATCACATTCTCCCTCAATACCTTCGCGATTGGATTGGGCGTGGGCTTCTCTGCGGCTGTTGGCATCATCTTTGGCTGGGCGCCCGCCAGAAAGGCGAGCAACCTGAACCCGATTGACGCGCTGCGCTCCATGTGATGCGAAGCGCTTGCCCGTTGATAACTAAAAACGGATGGGTTTCGTAAGGAAAAAGACAGCGCGAGGAAAGATGCAAGAAAGCGTATAAGCCTGAGCCTATAGAAAGGATGAACCGAGATATGAAAAAAGTGATGAGCATGCTGACGCTTGCGTTCGTACTGCTGTGCGCCTGCACGGCGAATGCAGAGGAGGCGTTCAGTGCGGACGGGACGATTGAGGCCGGAAGCATTCAGACGATTTTTGCGCCGTATTCCGGCGTGGTTGGCGATTTTGATGTGCAGGCGGGGGATGCGCTTGTGGCGGGAGACGCGCTTTTTGCGATTTCGACGCAGAAGGTGTACGCGGATTTCGAAGGTCGCATTGTTGGTCTGTTTGCTCAGGAGGGCGATAGCGCGGCCTCTGTTCAGGAGCGGTATAACGCCCTGTGCAGCTTGGAATATACGAGCCTTTATCGCGGAGACTGCTCGACGACGGGCGCGGATGATGACAATGAGGATAGGATTGTGTATCCGGGAGAGAAGGTCTTTATTCGTTCGTCGGGCAATAACGAGCGAGAAGGCGAGGCAGTCATTACCGGCGTTTCCGGTAAGAGCTATACGCTGGAGGTGACGTACAACGACCATCTTCGACTGAATGAGCAGATTAAGGTGTATCGTGATTCCGATTTTGATGCGGACAGCTGCATCGGCTCGGGCCGACTGAGCCGCATGGATCCTGTTGCTGTGACGGCCGAGGGCTATGTGCTGCGCGTGCATGTGACGGAGGGACAACAGGTGGCGAGGGGCGAGGTGCTCTTTGAGCTTGTTCCCGACGCGCCGGACGGAGCCGCGGAAGGCGCTCTTGCCATGCCGAAGGACGGCGTGCTGCTGAGCGTGCTTTGCCAGAGCGGGCAGAGTGTCGCCAAGGACGCCCCGATGGCAACCTTTTGTCCGGCGGGCAGCTTGAAGCTGGTCTGCACGGTGGACGAGGAGGAACTGATGGAAATCGAGCAGGGACAGGTTGTGCGCGTGACGCTTGACGCTTATCCCGAGCAGCCGATCAAGGGCGTGGTGTCGAAGATTTCCTATACGGCGGGCGACAACGGCTACGATGTGACGGTAGAGCTGGAGGAAAGCTCTCTTGCGCGCATTGGCATGAGCGCGACGGCGGAATTCGAAAACTGAGGACATTTCCATGGCGTTCCTGTGCAAGTGTCGAAGAGGAAAAGCTGAGGGCTTGAAATGCATTGCGGCGGTATGGAGCAGGAAAATGAGCCATAATAAAAAGACGGCGCAAATGCTGTGGCTGATCAGACAGTCATTGGAGAGAATTGCGAAATCGACGACTGCAAACAGGATTGGAAAACGAAACGAGCGGCATTCAACGGGTGTTGAGTGTCGCTTGTTTTGTCCGGCGTTAGCGTTATTTAACGACCGGCGGTGCCGGTGAGGATAGAAAATCTTTAGATACAAAGAGTCTCCTTTATTATACTGAAAGCGGTCCGGCAGCCGCAGAAAGACAACAAAGGAGGCTCATCATTTATGCAAAATGAAAATCGAAGTTTATCATGCGCCGAGTGGAATTGGAAATATCATAGGGTATTCAGAAAGAGCGGTCAAAGGACCTGTGTTGATGATAAAGATGCTTTATTGTATAGCGGATTTTGTCTGAATTATTGTAAAGGATATCATAGCCGGGTTATCGTGTGTATACACATTTGTATCAGCGGAGGTATAGCAGTGCGCGTTCAATGGGAATAGCGGCTATGTGACGCTGAAGTTCAACGATGGCGGTATGATCGTCATGAACTGCCCCGCTGTGGAAAACGAAGTCGCCGACAATAGGTATCAGCGGTCAGCACTGGATGATCTGATTTATAATGCTCCGTTGGTATATGCCGACCTCGTGCTGAATGCTGACTCGGAGACGTGCCTTGAAGAGGTCGCCGAGTATACCCCCCTTGGATTAACATCAGATTGGAGAAGTGTTGTGATCAGTTACTGCGTATGGGAGCACAATGGCAACGACACTTTGCTTTATGCCACAAATTTTATCGGCGCATATACCCGTGGCGAAGGCCTTAAA
>CAZACG010000193.1:0-3887 GCA_964483645.1 uncultured Oscillospiraceae bacterium
GGCGATATACTTTTCGGAGAGCGATATGCGCATCCGATTGCCAATAGCATTGATGGATTCTGCAGATTTCTTGATTCGCTGGACGGATGATTCGTAATTTAGGAACGTAACATGGTCGATAACAACGTCAGATTCGCCATTGAACGCGCGGAGCATGAGCTTCATCCAGTCATTGACCACGCGTTTCCCTTCACTGAGTTTTCCGTTCATGTAAAAAACCGTGGGAAAGTTACAAGCTTTCTTGTCCTGAATCATTTCCTTCTGCCGGGAGCGGAGATCCTTGAGGCGATCCTTATATCCGTCAACCGTGGAGAAGGCATATTCCGGAGTGTAGAATCCTGATTGCTGCATTTCATTTTCATCGGTTTGCAGAGCGGTCGAATTGCGAATAGATCGGGCTGAAATGTTGGGCGCAAATGTTGTTTGACCTGTTGGCTTGATTTTAAAGAGAGAGGATCTTTTTTTGCCGACAGCGCTGAAAATAAAATACAGTAGAGTAACCGGCCAGAATATGAGCATTATAAAGAGGATAATTAAGTACTGGAGGCAGCCGACAAGACCGAAGCCTTTGTTTGATTTCCCTTTGCGCTTTGCCATTTGCGAGGTCTCCCTTTGTATTTCTTTTGTCTTCCTAAAGACTAGCATGTGGAATGCTGAAGGTCAACCCAAAGGAATAAATATACGAACATTGAAAACGATATAAGTACCTGATATACGGGCGTGCGACGAGGGGAAGCGCTGGCGCTTCGATGGGAGAGCCTTGACTGGAAGAGAGGTGTCATCCACATTGAACAGGCAGTCACTTTTCTCGACGATCAACCCGTGCTGGGAGAGACCAAAAGCGACGCGGGCATACGAACCGTTCCGTTCGATGAACGCTTGATGGACGTTCTGCGGCCTTACCGTCAGATTGCGGGGTTCATTATCGGGAATGGTATTACGCCAATTGCGGAAAGAACCTTCACGCGGATGTGGCAGAGGATAGACAGGACAATTGACCTTCACGGAGCAACACCGCATACCTTCCGGCACACCTATATCACATTGGCTGCTTCATCCGGCATTGATGTGAAGACGCTTCAATCTATTGCCGGACATTCGGACATCAAAATGACGATGGCTAGATACGCACACAAGCGGGACGAAAAAAATAATTGAAGCGGGCGTGAGGATAGGTGGTGTTTTCTCCTCTCTGTAAGGGCTTTGTGGCAAAACGCCCCCCAAAAACCAAAAACTACCTGAAATTATGCTATATCCACATAACAAAAAATCCCCGCCGCGACCTCCAAACAAGAAGCCGCGGCGAGGGAAACCCCATGCAAAAACCCAACAATACATAGAAAAACCAAACACAAAAAAAGAACCGCCAACGGCGCTAAGCTCGTCAGCGGTTCATGGTGCACCCAACAGGATTCGAACCTGTGGCCTTTTGATTCGTAGTCAAACGCTCTATCCAGCTGAGCTATGGGTGCGTACTCGGTGAGAACAGAAATGATTATATCTCAAAGAGGCGGGTTTGTCAACACCTTTTTTGAAATTTTTTCATTTTTTGTTCAATGATCGTGGCTTGGCGTGTTTATTGGCAGGGATCCATCGGTTGGGCATGCTCAAAAGTGCGAAACAAGAGGGACGAAGGCCGAGCAAACTTCATTATGTTTGAAAATAACGCTTGTCAAAATCGGGCGCGCCGTGGTATTCTCTTTATAATATAAATGACGCGAAAGAAGCGAGGAAACGGAATGGATAATATTGATCGCAAAATACTGGATATTCTTCAGCAGAACGCGCGCATGCCGCTCAAGGCAATTGCCGAGCAGGTTTTCCTGTCCTCGCCGGCGGTCAGCGCGCGTATTGAGCGGCTGGAAAAGGCAGGGTATATCACCGGCTATCAGGCGCAGCTTTCCAGCGCGGCAATGGGCTATCAGATCAAGGCGTATATCAATCTTGAGGTCGAGCCCGGACAGAAGCCGGAGTTTTATCCCTATATCGCAAGCGTGCCCAATGTCATGGAGTGCGACTGCGTGACGGGCGATTATTCGATGTTTGTCAAGGTGTGCTTCCATACCACGCAGGAGCTGGACGCCTTTATCAATCAGCTCCATCGTTTTGGCCGTACGCGCACGCAGATCGTCTTTTCTACGCCCGTGGAGCATAGAGGCATTCCTGCGTTGGAGGAGAAGGCGTAGATGCGCGCAGCGGTTTGTTGCTCTGTGAGTCCTTCTGCAAAGCTTTGGATTTGATTGCAAAGCAACGGAACTTACGCCACCTGATCGGTGATGTGAACAGGCATTATGCCGGTTCGTTTGGAAATGTAAAGGTAAAGCTTGTTCCCTCGCCCTCTCGACTTTGCACATAGATGGCAATGCCGTGGCGGCGGGCGATCTCCTGCACGATGGCCAGACCAAGCCCCGTGCTCTCACGCGAGGAATCGTGCGTATGACGGAAGCGGTCGAAGATATGCGCGATCTCCTCTTGCGATATGCCCACGCCTTCGTCTTCGATGATAAGCACAGGTCGTTCGGCGGAGAGTGACATCAATACGCGTTTGCCGGGCGGCGTAAATTTAATGGCGTTATCCACGACGGCCAGGAGCATCTGACGCAGGCGCGAATAGTCGCCTTGTAGCGTGAAATGCGATTCGGGCTCTGCGCAGGAAAAGAGTATGCCTTTACGCTCGCAGAGGGCATGCGCGCTCATGGCGACATCTCCCAGCAACTCGCACAGATCTACCGTGGATAGATTCAGGGAAAATTCGGCGTTTTGCAGGCGGGAAAGCTCGAGTAAATCCTGTATAAGCCGCTGAAGCCATCGGCTCTCGGCGATCATCTGCCGGTAGTATGCCTGAATCTGCGCTTCGCCCGTGATCACGCCGTCGCTGAGCGCTTCAAGCGATCCGCGGATGACCGTCACGGGTGTTTTGAGCTCGTGAGAAATGTTGGAAAAGAAGATCTGCTGCTGGCTGCGCAGATGCTCGTCGTGGCGGCGCGCCTGCTCCAGACGCTCGGCCAGAATGTCCATGGAATGCGCCAGAGAGCCGATTTCGTCCGATTTTTTAATCTGCGTGCGGGTTTCGTATTGCCCGCCCGAGAGCGCAAGCGCGACCTGCTTGAGCGCGATGATCGGGCGTGTGAACCGGCGGGAGAAAATGAAGGCCAGCAGGAAGGAAAGTAGCAGCGCGGCGATTGTACTGTTTAAAAGAATCGAGCTGCCGGATACCTGCGTAAAGCCCTGCTCGCGCAGTGTCGATTCAAGCAGCACCACGCCGAGCACACGGCTCTGCGCGTTCATAACGGGCATGCAGGCGGTCAGGTGGGTTTCGCCGCCGCGCTCCGAACGAATAAAGGGCGTTTTGCCCATAAAGCCCAGCGCGATAGTCTGCTCCATATAGCCGGGAAGCTGCGGGTTGGGAAGCGTCTGGACCACGCCGCTGAAATAGCCGGTGACATTGTGCTGCGTGTCAATCAGATAGACGCTGGAATTGGTCAGCTGCTCGATGAAGGCGAGATAGGGTGCGAGCGTTTCCTCGCTGACGATGAGACGCGTTTCGTCAAGAGACGCGTTGTATGAGGTGGGCGCGAGCAGCTCGGAAAGATTCTGCGCAATGGCGTAAGCGTCGCGCTGCATGGTTTGGCTGTAGAGCTGAATGGTCTGCCTGCGCAGCAGCGTATTGTAAATCACGCCTGTGATTAGCGCGAAGGCAATCAGCAGCAGCGCGAACAGACACATCAGCTTGACGGCCATGGAGCCGCGCAGTCTGCGTAGAAGCGTCATGGCAGATTCCTTTCCAGCTTGAATTTGTAGCCCGTGCCCCAGACCGTGGCGATGGAGAAAAAGTCGTGCGGATACGCGTCCAGCTTTTGGCGTAGCCGCTTGATATGCGAATCGAC
>CAZACG010000194.1:0-3883 GCA_964483645.1 uncultured Oscillospiraceae bacterium
CGATAAGCTCGCGCATGGCGGCAAAGGAGCCCTCCCGGGAGAGATCAAAGAGCGCGTCCTGCAGAGCGGGGCTGACGCTCATGGAACCGTAAGCGAGCGCGAGCAGCCTGTCGGCCATATCGCGCAGACAGTCGCCGGTGACGCGAAATCTTGCGCCATCGTCCATCATGATGATCATGGAGCGGTTCGTCGCGACATATACGGCGTTAAACAGAAGGGAATCTATCTTGCGCCAGAGCGTAACGAGCGAATCGCTTGTGCGCATGAAGCGCACGAGCTGGGCGTTGACGGTATAGATCAATTCCGGACAGCTTTCAAGCAGCGCGCTGCCATAGGCCGCGCGGAGCATGGCTTCAAGCTGATCAAGCCTGCCGGGCATGGTCATCCCTCCCCGAAAAGCGTCATCCTGTGCAGGTGATTATCCATCTTTCTATTCTACACGCATGGGCCGTTTTCCCGCAAGGGTTTTGCATAAAATCGCAGGATTTTGCCTTTTCGCGTTCTATGGCTTCGCTTTGGTTTCTTCTGCATTCCTTGGCGCGGCGCTTCCCGCGTCAAGCTCCGTCTTGACAATAGCCAAATCTCAGTCCTCCGCCTGCTCTGCGGGCAGCCTTGAAAGCATCAGCGTCAGCAGGCCGGACACGCCGAACAGCGCGATGGAGAGCATAAACGGAATGCGCAGAGAGATCTCCGCCAGCTGGCCGATCAGGCCCGGGAACACGGCGGTCAACAGCGCAATGGTCGCATAGATCAGACCGCAGACGCGGGCGCGCTCCTCCTGGTTCGCATTGATAAACAGCAGAGAGCTGGTCATGGGCGAGAGCACGGAGAGCGCGACGGCTTCCAGAACGCAGCTGACAATCAGCAGCAGTACGCCCAACCTTCCCGCAGGCGCGGCAAGCAACAAAACGAGCGAGGCGACATACGTCAAAAGACCGAAGAGCATGGGCTTTTTCATGTTCACGCCCGTGATGCGCGGCACGAGAAGGAACACACATACCAGCGTCACGAACGATTTGAGCGTGGTAAAGAGCACGACGTTGCTCTCGGCGATGCCCATCTGTCCGCAGATGAGCAGCGCCCAGTAATTGCCGCTGAGCGTGGTGACCAGCGAATGAATCGCCAAAATGCCAAACGTCAAAAGCATGCGCCGATTGAGCACCAGATGCCAATACACATCCTTGCACTCCAGCAGCAGCGAGAGCACGCTGCGGTTCTTCGTCGCCTGCATGCGCCGCACGCCCACGGAGGTCTCCTTGGCAAAGATCTGCACAAGCAGGAATTTGACCGTCATGGAGACAAAGGTGATGCCATAGAGCACGCGCATGGTCGGCACCAGCCCGAACGCATCCACGGCAAGCTTGGAGAGCGGGGCGACAAAGGCGGCGATCAGGCCGAGCATCTGGGAGAGCGAGAACGCGGGCATGATCTGCTCCTGAGGCATATCCTCAATCAGGAGCAGATTCCAGCTGGTCTCCGTCACACGCCATGCGCCATTGAAGACCGCCGCCGCGGCGAACCATGTAAAATCTTGGGAAAGCATCCAAATGAACTCCGGCACGGACCATGCCAGCGTGTCAAAAATGAACGTCGTTAGGCGGCGGCCCAGCTTATCGGTGAGCACACCGGAGAGCAGGGAAAAAATCACCTGCGCGATAATGTTGATGGAGGCGACATAGCCGATTTCCGCCGGGGTCAGCCCCAGCGCCACCATGAACAGGGACGCATAGGGAATATACAGATTGTAGGGAATGCCCCAGAGCGGCTCCGGCCACAGGCAGGCACGCCCGTTGCCCTTGACGGTTACGAGCGTGCGAATCATGTAGTTGTTCATTAGCTTTTGCTTCAAGCTCATCACACTAACCTCACTGAGTTCAATTAGCCCTATTATACAGGAGGCAGACGGGGATTTCAAGGCAAGAAGCGGGCGCGCAGGGAATACGTTCGTCCTTCTCCTGCGCCCGCCCACAGCATTGACCACCGGCCCCGCTTCATAGACGGCGTCGATCTTAAATTCTTCCCGGTTGATCAGCGATTTGAGCGTGTTGCCGACAGTGAACGCATCCTCCATCATCGGCAGCCGATTACACGAATCCTCTCGCCTTTACAGCATTCATGGCTGTTCCTTTTGAATACGGGCCACCATCGTATGCAGCGCTTCCACCCGTCCATCCTTTCCGCCCAGCAGGATCTCGGCCGCTTGAGGCATCTGCGCCCTGATGGCAGTAGAACCAAAGTTTTGGACAAACAAATACCGATGCCGCTCCGTTTCCCGGCTGGAAATCAACACCCCTTCGGGGATACCGGACATCAGGCCTTCCACACCGCTCTCTTGCAGAACGCGCCGGTATAGATCGTCGTAAAATTCTTGCTCCATATCCGCCGCAATATAGTACGCGCAGCCGCTGCCGTAGGCATGGCAGGTCAGGGCCGGTTTGCCTGCATAGAAGCCGTTACGATATTCCATCAACACATCGGCGCCCTCGATTTGCACAAGGTCGCACAGGTGCTGACAACGATAGGTATGGTTCAGCCCCAGCGCATTGCCCAGCACGGGAATGGCTTCGTTTCCATCCTGCTCGGTCAGCCCGTCAATTTCCTCATGTCGAAGCCCCAGCACGTCCATCAGCCCATGGGGCGCGCCATCCTGATAGCACAAATCGTCCCGGTCTACAATACCGCTCCAGTAGGTCATCAGCAGAATGCCGCCCTGCCGCACAAACTGCCGCAGCTTATCTTCTATCCCGGCCCGCAGCATGTACAGCATGGGCGCGGCGATAATCCGATATCGGCTCAGCTCCTGCTCCATATCGATCACATCCACATTCAGGCCATAGTGCTTGAATGCACGGTAGGATTTCATGGCCGCATCATGGTAGTGCATGCCGCAATTTCGGGGGCCTTGAGCATCCTCCAGCGCCCACTGATTTTCGGTGTCATAGATCACCGCTGCGCAGGCGGGCGTATCGCCGTGGCACACTTCCTGCAAATCAAGAAGGGCATGGCCGGTTTCCTGCACCTCCCGGAACACCCGCGTATCATTGCGCCCATACTGGTCAATCACCGCGCCATGGAATTTTTCAAAGCTGCCTCTGCTTTGCCGAATTTGGAAATACTGCACGCTGTCGCTTCCATGGGCAATGGCCTGCAGGGAGGCGTTCATCAGCAGTCCCGGCTCCTTCAGTTTGCTCACGCTTTGCCAGTTGGTGCCGGAGGGACAGGATTCCATGAGCAAAAAGGGCTGATGTTTCAGGCAGCGCATGTAGTCATGCTGCATAGCCGCATCCAGCGCCACCTCTGCATAGTTGCCGCGATGCCATTCGGGATACGCATCCCACGAAACCACATCAATATACTTGCTAAGCTCCCCGTAATTCAGGCCCTTAAAATCATACATCATGTTGGTGGTGGTGGGCTGCTGTGCACCGCCGTCGCGCAGCGCCTGAATTTCCGCCTGCATAAAGTCGGCGGTTTGATGGGTGGTAAACCGCTTCCATGCCAGTTTCAGGCCGTGAACACTCATTTCGCCCCGAGGCTGCGGGCTTTCGATTTGGTCAAAGGAACCATAGCAATGGCTCCAGAAGGTCAGCCACCACTTTTGATTGATGGTTTCAATGGTTCCATATTCCTGCTTGAGCCAATCCCGGAAGGCCTGCTGGCACAGGGGACAATGGCATTCCCCGTTGTACTCGTTGGAAATGTGCCACAGAATCACCGCCGGATGCCGGCCAAACCTGCGGGCCAATTCCAGATTGATGGTCCGCACCTTGCTGCGGTAGACGGGCGAAGTAAAGCAGTGGTTATGCCTGCCTCCATACAGCGCCCTCGCGCCGTTTGAATCAACGCGCAGAACCTCCGGATATTTTTTCGCCATCCAGACGGG
>CAZACG010000195.1:0-3823 GCA_964483645.1 uncultured Oscillospiraceae bacterium
CCGAGCCCGTTCAATGCATCGGCAACCGCTTTGTGATCTATCGCGCCCGCGAAAAAGATCCCAAGATCGTGCTGCCGTAACGGTACAACACCGCATACCGACAAAGGACGTAGCCCTCTTTGAGCTGCGTCCACCCTGACAGATCAATATCATAACCGCTTATGGAACTGTTAAGTGAATGCTGAACATTTCAAAAAAGCAATTTTCGAAGAGTCATTCGTTCGCTTGAGCTTGAGGCTCCGCCCCGGCACCCCGTCAAAGAGCTTTCTGATCGCCCTTTAAAAACCTTCGGGCGCAGATTCTTCGTTTACTCTGTAAGTCCCGTTGCTTCGGTCTTGATCACCAAGCAACGGGACTTATGTCGTTTAATCGGAGGATGCAGCCTGCATCATGCCGGTTTTGCTTGAAATGTCCGGATTTTTCGCTTGATCATTTCTTTTTTGCTTTGCAGGAAACTGCTCACCGTCAGGTGACGCTTCGCGCCCTGACGACTTTTGCAGAATGCCTTCGCCTTGGAAACGATTGGTCTGCCGTCCAAACCTGCCAAGAGACTTCGCCCCTTGACTCCATATTTGCTTCGCGCGTATTCCTCCATCTTTTATAGAAGAACAGCATTATCCCTTTCGTCCCGTCAGGATCATGCCAAAAAGTCCGCCTGCCGCAAGCCCCATGCCCAGATCCGCCAAATACGCTGTCAGATCAGGCGTCTGCCCCATCAGCAGACTATAGCACACAATGCCCAACAGCATATACAGTACGCCGACCAGCGCGCCGCGCATCGCCCCGCCGGACGCGCCGCCCTGCATCGCCGTCGTCACACCGGCGAGAATGGAAACGAATTTGATAACCTGATTGATCGCCGTAATCGCCTGATCGCTCGCATCCCACCAGTTAAGGATCAGTGCAAAGAGCGCAATAGCGAGCACCGTGATGCATGCGGCAATGAGCACGCCTTTAAAGATCGCGCCAAGCGCGCCCGTCGCCTTTCCTCGACGTAGATTCCTGCGCATGGTGCGCTTGAAAGAATCCAGCCCTCTCTCCCGCTTCGGAAACGATTGTGCCTGCTGATTCATAAACTCCTCCACCTCTGCCATCGTTCACTGCGTCCCGTCCTTCTATGGCAGGTATTTTGCACTGTTTCATGGTCTTTTACTTTCAAATTCTTTCGGGACTGTCAAGCGAATGCTGAACATTCAAAAGCATTTTTGAAGAGTTACGGGCGCTCTCGAGCCTGAAGCGCCGTCCCGGCGCCCCGCCAAAAGGCTTTTTGATCTCCCTTCGGAACTTCTCGGGCACATGTTTCTCATCTTGCTTCAAATGTCCGGATTCTTCGCCGGCCAGCTCCGATGCTGCGCAATATCGGCATGCAAAAACCCGCCCCGTCATGGTCAACCCTATGACGGAGCGGGACGTATTATGCAGCAGAGGCTTCTTCAGTCTTCATCCGCGCTTGACCCTTGGTCTTGAGCGGGGACAGAGCGCCGATTAAATCAGCTCCTGAGCGTCGTTGTTGATGGAAAGCGTATCAATATTCTTGATGGCCCAGCGCGCAACCTTCAGCTGCGTCTTTGCCTCGCCGACTTCAATCGTCAGCACATCGTCCTTGATACGGGCAATCGTGCCGTAGATGCCGCCGATGGTGCACACGCGGTCGCCCACCTTCAGGTTATTGAGCATCTGCTGCGCTTCCTTATCCTTTTTGCGCTGCGGACGAATGAGGAAGAACCAGAAGACCACGAAAATCAGGATCATCGGCAGGAGCTGCACGAGCATGTAGATGACCGTCGCGCCGGCGCTCATCTCCTCAGTTGCAACTTCGGTGCCGGTCGTCGCGGCGGCGTCAGCCAGCTTGGAAAGCAGGGTGTAATTCATATAGGGACACATCCTTTCAAGTTTTGCGTATAGCAACTTCCCTATTATAACCGCTAATGGGAAAAACTGCAAGCATTGCGCAAAAAATCGGAAGCTGACCGTAAAGAATCCTTTTAATACGATTCTCAAATCAAATTGACCTTGAGGAACTCACCTGTCAGGCCTCGCTTCGCTCCCTGTCTACTTTGATCAGAATCGCTTCGCGATGGAGTACGCTGGGGGATTTCATCCTCCAGACCCCTTCTTCGCTTCGCGCTGATAGCTCATTTCTATTTGAGAACAGTATAAATCAGAAATTCCGGCTCATATCGTATTGATTGAAGAAGTCTCGACGGAATTCCTCAAACCGATCCTCCTCAATCGCCTTGCGGATACGCTCCATGAGCCTGATAAGATAGCGCAGATTGTGAATGGTCGCCAGACGGCCGCCGGTGATCTCGCCCGCTTTGATCAAATGGCGAATATAGGCACGGGAGTAATTCTGGCAGGCATAGCAGTCGCACCCCTCCTCCAGCGGACCAAAGTCATGCGCATACTGTGCGTTGCGGATGACGAGGCGGCCACGGTCGGTAAAGCATGTGCCGTTACGGGCCACACGCGTGGCGAGCACGCAGTCAAACATATCCACGCCGCGATACACGCCCTCCACCAGGCAATCCGGGCTGCCTACGCCCATCAGGTAGCGCGGCTTGTTCGTCGGCATATACGGCATCATCGCCTCGAGCATGCCATACATGATCGGCTTGGGCTCTCCGACGGACAAACCGCCAATGCCGTAGCCGGGGAAATCCAAATCAGCGAGCACCTTGGCGCTCTCAATGCGCAGATCCTCATAAAATGCGCCCTGCACGATGCCAAACACAGCCTGATCCTCGCGCGTATGATATTCCTTGCAGCGCTTGGCCCAGCGGTGGGTACGGTGCATGTTCTCCATCGCCGTGCGATGGTCGCAGGGATACGGCGAACAGACGTCAAACGCCATCGCAATGTCGCTGCCTAACGCTTCCTGAATGGCCATGGACGTTTCCGGGCCGATGAACATCTTACTGCCATCCAGATGGCTGCGGAAGCTCACGCCTTCCTCCTTGATCTTGCGCAGGCTGGCAAGCGAAAAAACCTGAAATCCGCCGGAGTCGGTCAGAATCGGGCGATCCCAGCTCATGAACCTGTGCAGGCCGCCTGCCTCGCGAATCAGCTCCTCGCCGGGACGCAGATGCAGATGGTAGGTATTGGAAAGAATAATCTGAGCGCCGACCTCCTTGAGTTCGCGGCTGGTCATCGCCTTGACGGTAGCCTGCGTGCCCACAGGCATGAAGATCGGGGTCTGAATATCGCCGTGAGGCGTATGCACTACGCCGCGGCGGGCATGGGTCTTCGCATCCTTCTTAACGAGATCGAACGTGACTGGTGCGGGCATAACTTTTCCTTTCTGTCAATCGGTAATCATCATCGCATCTCCGAAACTGAAGAAGCGATAGCGTTCCTTGACGGCAAGCTCATATGCGGCGAGCGCATTCTCCCTGCCCATCAGCGCGGAAATCAGCATGAGCAGCGTGCTCTGAGGCAGATGGAAGTTGGTGATCAGCGCATCAACCGCCTTGATTTTCACGCCGGGCGTAATGAAAATCTGCGTAAAGCCGCTGCCGGGATGCACGAGGCCATCCTCGCTCGCCACGGTTTCCAGCGTACGCACGCTGGTCGTTCCGACGCAGACGATCCGTCCGCCCCTTGCGCGCGCAGCATTGATTTTCTCCGCCTGCTCGGGCGTGACCTCATAGTATTCGCTGTGCATGTGGTGGTCGGCGACGTCCTCCTCCTTGACCGGGCGGAACGTGCCAAGCCCTACGTGCAGCAGCACCGGCACAACCTCAATCCCCTTCGCCTTGACGCGCTCAAGCAGCTCAGGCGTAAAATGTAGGCCCGCAGTCGGCGCGGCGGCGCTGCCGTCCAC
>CAZACG010000196.1:0-3786 GCA_964483645.1 uncultured Oscillospiraceae bacterium
TTGGATACCTGCAGGATCACCGGCGCCTTCTCCTCACGGCAGGCTTCGGTAATCGCCTGAACGATTTCCATGTTGTTGACGTTGAAAGCGCCGACAGCATAGCCGCCGTTATAGGCCTTGGCAAACATTTCCTTTGTGGTAACAATAGGCATTGTCAGTCACTCCTTCGATCATCAGGCGCTTCGGAAGCCCGCACAGCGCCAAGTTTACGTGTACTGTCATAGTATAGCAATTATTCTACGATTTGAACAGCCCCAACTTGCCTTTTTTTCGCTTTTTGTCCGTTTTGCCCATCAAAAAGCGACGGATTTTCCTTTTGAACCTGTTCTTCTATCCAAATATGGAGGGATAGGCGCGAAGCGAATACGAGGTCAAGGGCGAAGTTCCTTGGCAGGTTTGGACGGCAGAGCAACGGTTTCCATGGCGAAACGTAGCGCGTATCAGAAATGTTGCAGAAATGTGAATGATATCCTTGAAAAGGAGCGGGGAATATAGTATGATAACAGTATACGGATATCTTAACCTTGAAAGGATGATGAATAATGGGCAGGTTCGTCATATTGACGGATTCCGCTTGCGATTTGCCGCAGGAACTTGCTGAAAAGCATCATATTGATATACTCTGTTTTAAGCTTGCGCTTGACGGCGTGGGGTATACCGAGCGCGTTGATTTTACGCCCGAGGAGTTTGCGGAGATGTTGCGTCATACCGCCAGCGTTCCTACGACCTCGCAGGTGACGCAATATGAATTTTTTGAAAAATTTGAGGAGTATGAGCGCGCGGGTGTTGAAGAGGTGCTCTATATTTCCATCAATGCGAACGGATCCGGCACGAACGCCGCCGCGCATGCCGCCGCCGCGCAGCTGAAGGAGGAATACCCGGACAGCAAAATGCGCATTGAAATTGTGGACAGCCATTCCTACTCCATTACCTATGGCACCGAGCTTTGCAATGTCGCCGAGATGCGCGATGCGGGCAAGACGCTTGATGAGACGGTTGCTTATCTGAACGACCGCTTTGCGCGCCTTGAACTGGTGCTTACGGCGTATACGCTGGGTGTGATTCGCAAATCCGGCCGCGTGAGCGCGGCTGCGGCGATTGCAGGCGATCTGCTGGGCATCCATCCCGTATTCACGCTCAACGATGGCGTGAGCAAGGTGATTAAAAAGGTACGCGGGGACAGGCATGTGCTTACCGCAATGGTTACGCATCTCAAGCAGCATATGATCCCCGGAACGCCCTATTACATCGGCGTGACGAACGAGAAATATGGCGAGCTTTACGTGAAGGAAGCGGAGGCGAGCATTGGCTATCCGCCCTCGCGCGTCTTCCATCTGGGCAGCGCGGTCTGCTCGAACACCGGCCCCGAAGCAGTCGGCATCCTCTTTGAAGGGCCGAAGCGCGAGAGAACCAACGACCCGGCGTGACGCCGAAAGGCTTTCCGATTGCGCGCCGCCCTGCGATCAGGGGCATAAAAAACTGTATAACCTCAAAGACGCTTGTCGATTTGTGATTCGACAAGCGTCTTTTTAACGTATAGGGAATTGCGCAGGGCTGTGTGTCAGGCAAAAAAGAATTGCGCCCGAGGGATTCCAAAGGGCGACCGGAAAGCCCTTTGGCGGGACGCCGGGAACTCCTTCCGTCTCACCTGCGGCGAGCCACCTCCCTCGGGGAAGAATAAAGCCCTCTCCGTCATCTTCGATGACACCTCCCCCTAAAGGGGAGGCTTAACACTACGGCACTGTTTATCTCTCAATCTATTTGCAGACCTTCTTTGTGTATAGGCTCGCCCTTTAGGGAGAGCTGGCACGGCGCAAGCCGTGACTGAGAGGGCTTTGTCGTCTCTGAGGGATCGAAGCATGCCGCACCTAGTGGCCGCGCCATGAAGCATACTGCTTCGGAAGCGGGGCGCGCTTTTGCTTTATAAAAAAATGTACGCATTATGGTCATAAAAAACAGAAGGGCGCATAGGATGATGTATGGAATCAAAAACAGCTTTTTAAGTCTGAATCAAACGCCGGATATTTGCGCTCCAGGGCCATAAAGGAATGGTAAGGAGCAAGCAGGACAAGGGCAGGGCGCAACCTCATTGTCATACGTTCGCCCTCGTCTACGCTCTCCGGCGGCGCATGTCCTCCAACGGCGGCGGGCTTATTCCGTCTCCTCGCCGGAGGGCTGCTTCTGCGCCTCCTGCTCTTTTTTAAGCTGCTCAATGCCAAGACGGATTAAATCCAACGTTGCGGCGGAACGGCTGGGATAGCGGTTTTCAAAGCGAAAATCATCAATCTCCTTGAGCAGCGCCTCGTCAACGATGACTGTATAGCGGGGCTTTTCTGTGGGCATCCATACCACCTCCTTACAGTTCATATTATGCACAGGTACATACGTTCTGTCAAGCAGAACTCTTTTATAAAAAAACACTTGACAGGTACAGAACCTATGAACTATAATGCGTGTAGGGTTCAGAAGTTCAGATAGACGAAAGGAGGCGTCCCTGTATGTCTGCTCACTTGAAAAGGATGACATTCGTTGCCACCCCCGAGGTCAAAGAATTGCTCGACGCCATGAAGAAGGAATTTTTTTATAACCATACGCAGTCTGCCATGATCCGCGAGCTTGTGTTAGCCGGAGTGCGGGCCAGCAAGGCTGAAAAAGAGGAAAAAGAAAACCGGCGCGAGTGCGCGTCCTGAGACGCAGGAAATCGGCGGGCATGTGTGGGCGATGCATTTTTAAGATGCATTTTTAAAAGGCATAAAGGACGATGACCATGAAAAAGAAATTCGAAAGTCCTCAGTTTCATATCCTTCCGCATATTGGGCCGCTGAGCAATGAGGAGATTGCGGTGTTGCCGGATGATGAGCTTGAGCGCTACCTGCATGAAAACGGCTTTTTTGAACCCCAAAAACGATATCAGGCCAATGAAAACTATGTCTATCGTCAAATTGCCGGGGAGGGCGTGCTGGTTCCCAGCGGCCATCTGGCGGGCAATGCGATGATCACGCTGAATACAACCTGTGCGTTCTTGTGGAAGCAGCTCAGCGAGCCGAAGACGCTGGACGAGCTGATTCAAGCGGCGAGGGCCGCATATCATGATCCGCAGGATGATATAGAAACGCACATCGGGGCGTTTATCAAAGAACAATTAACGAAGGGATATATCAAGGAGGTTCAATCATCATGGAAAAGCTGACATGGGTGAAGCCCGAAATGGAGGAGGTTCGCTTTGCGGCCAATGAGTATATTGCGTCGTGCGGAACGAACAGGGAATACATATTTAACTGTAATGCAGATGAAGGACAGTTGTACTATTATCAGAATGAAAGAGTGGATGCGAACGCAGAAAGGCCGACAAGCTTTACTGGGCCAGCAGAGGAGTTGGGATATTTCAAACCTAATCCTAATGTTGTGCATACGACCGGAGACTCTACGGATTTTTTCTGGGGTTATGTTGATTGGAATAACGATGGAAAGCATACGATAGACGGAGACAGAGATGAAACGGTGATTGTCTGGTTAGAGAAATTTTTGTTGTGGATCACAAATTTCCATGCAACCACGAATTTGAATATGACAAGTTGGGAAACTACAAAATCCTGACGATGGATCAACTGCATAACGAGCCGGAGCTTTTCCGGCCTTTTTCTTTATGAACGAGGAGGAAGAGGATGCATCCGATAGAGGACGCCTCCGCCGTCGAGCAGCGCATGCTTGACCGGGCGGGCGAGCAGCGCAGCCCCATCAACGGAAGCCTTGAGCTGCTGCCGCTGTGCAACATGAATTGCGATA
>CAZACG010000197.1:0-3763 GCA_964483645.1 uncultured Oscillospiraceae bacterium
GGGTATAATCAATGTTCGGCTCGGTCTTGACTTCCTTGGCGTGTACGCGCAGGATCGCTTCGCGTCCCGCCAGATCCGGCAGCTCCACGGGAATGCGGCGGTCAAAGCGGCCCGGACGAAGCAGCGCCTTGTCCAGAATCTCCGGTCTGTTTGTCGCGGCGAGGATGACGACGCCCTTGCCTGCGTCAAAGCCGTCCATCTCGGTAAGCAGCTGGTTGAGGGTCTGCTCGCGCTCGTCGTTTCCACCCATGCCCGCGTTGTCGCGTCGCTTGCCGATGGCGTCAATCTCATCAATGAATACGATACACGGCGCCTTCTCGCCCGCCTGCTTAAACAGGTCGCGCACGCGTGCCGCGCCCATGCCCACGAACATCTCCACAAATTCTGAGCCGGAGATGGAGAAGAAAGGCACCTTTGCTTCGCCCGCAACAGCCTTGGCCAGCAGCGTCTTGCCCGTGCCGGGAGGGCCGACAAGCAGCGCGCCCTTGGGCAGCTTTGCGCCGATATCGCGATACTTCTTGGGATCATGCAGGAAATCAACGATTTCCTTGAGCGCTTCCTTCGCCTCGTCCTCGCCCGCTACATCGTCAAACGTCTTACCGGTCTGCGCCTCGACGTAGATTTTGGCATTGGATTTGCCAAACGTCATGGAATTTCCGCCCATCTGCTTGCTCATTCTGCGGAAGAGGAACGAACCAAGGCCATAGAAGATGACCAGCGGCAGCACCCATGTCATCAGGAACTCGATGATCGGGCTCATTTGCTCGGGCACAACCTGTCCAAAGGTCACGTCTGCGTCGATCAAACGAGTCACAATCTCGCTGTCCGCCGTTACGCGGTTGGTCGTATAATAGGTCGGCCTGCCCTCGGTTTCCTGTTCAACAGGCGTGAAATTGATGGCCGTGGAATCAATCTCCACTTCCTTGATCTGCCCGTTTTCCAGCATCGTCAGGAATTCGGAGTATTCCACCTGCTTGATGCTGTAGCGTTCAATGCGCGGGAAAAGCAGCGCGTTGAGCAGCATCACCACGACCAATGTAATAATATAATATACGATCAATGGCTTTTTGGAATTCTTCTTTTCGTGCATAGCGTTTCCTTTCAGGAGCAACTTTTTTTGCCCCGCTTATGATGCCTTCATCATACGACGAAGATGCGGAAAAGTCAATTCAAAGCGGTTCAAAGATACATTTTTCACAACAGAATGTCGAGTTGCGGCTCCTTCATTTTTTACGGATATGCGACGTCTCAAAGCTCACGCCAACCGACTCTCCGTCCTTCCCATGACTATTCTAGGCTTCAGTAAAGCGCAGCCCATGCTCCATTCTCCAACAAATCGCGTCATCCAGGTTTTTTTGCATGCCTTTTCAAACCGTTCTCCCTGTGATAGAATATCGGTATTCATCCCGGCGCGCATCCCGCGCCTTCACAGATCGGCAGGTTATCCATCATGACGCTTCCCGTCTATTTCGCGCCCATGGAGGGCGTTACCGACGCGGTCTATCGCCGCATACACAGCGAATGCTTCACAGGCATCACCAAGTACTTTATCCCCTTCATCAGCCCCACACAAAACCTTACGCTCACCTTGCGCGAGCGTTCCAACGTTGCTTCCGAAAACAACATCGGGCTGTTCGCCGTGCCGCAGGTGCTGACCAAGAATGCAGAGCACTTTCTTTGGGCCGCCCACATCCTCATGGATCTGGGATACCGGGAGGTCAATCTCAATTTGGGCTGCCCCTCGGGTACTGTGACCGCCAAAGGAAAGGGCAGCGGCATGCTCGCACATATTCCGGAAATGATGCTTTTCCTTGACGAGATCTTCGCGCACTCGCCCCTGCCCATTTCACTGAAAACGCGCATCGGCTATTCCTCAGCGGAGGAGTTTGAGCGCATCCTTGAAATCTATGCGCAGTATCCCATGCTTGAGCTCATCATCCATCCGCGTACACGGCAGGAGTTCTATAAGGGCGCTCCGCATAGGGACATCTACGCCGCCGCACAGGGCAAGACCCTGTTTCCGCTGGTCTATAATGGCGATCTGTTTACCGCGCAGGATTGCCATGCGCTGGTTCAAGCCTGCCCGGACACGCACGCGCTCATGCTCGGTCGAGGCATGCTGACCAACCCCGCGCTGTCCAGAGCCTATGCCGGCGGGAAAAAGCTGAGTCTTTGTGAGCTGCGGACGTTTCATGATCGGCTTCTAGACGCCTACAGCACGCTCTATCCCGAACGGCTGACACTTGGGCGCATGCGCGAGGTGGGTAAAAATCTTCTTTGCGGCTTTGCAGACGCAAAAAAACCGCGCAAGCTTATCTACAAGGCAAACAGTCTTTCTGCCTATCAGGATGCGATTGCGCTGCTGTTTGATGCTTATGCGTTTTGTGACGAGCCACAGTTTATCCCAGAATAAAATTGCGCACATCTCGGTCGTTTTCATGCGCACAGTAAAATGAATCGAAAGGCCTTTTTCCGAGCCGAGACAATCTCAGAAGATCGCCCCTTCTTCTCCAAATCACTCAGAAAGAATGCTGTTTCCACGCGCGCTGCCCGAAATCCCCTGCTTGTCGCTTCCGTTTCACACTCAGTCCTTCGCGCTTTGAACACAAAAACCGGTTTGGTCCGTTGCTCGTAAAACAGTTAGGCGCTGTCTCAAAATGGCAAAAAGAGCCACAAGAGACAGCGCCTTTCGATAGATCGACAAATCGAGCGATTCAAGCACTCCGGCTTTCTATGATACGGTACACCTTTTCGGACCAATCCCAAATATCCTTACAATCCTGCTCAACATAAATCGCCCTGTCTTTTAACTCATAAGGTATATGCGATTCCACTTCTTCTTTGAGCTCCATTGGAATGACGATTTTGTAAACCCAGTCTTTCAGTATGATTTCATCCTTGACCTTCATCGGAAGCACCCCGTCGCACACCGCATTCGGATGCTTGATAAGCTGATCATATTGAAAGTAAAATCTCACTCCGGGGTTAAAGCGCACGCTCAAATCCTCTTCATCGGGGAAATTGCCAATCGATCTCCCGCTTGGCAATTTCCCCATGAAAGCATGATGTATTCAAAATAATCGGCAGGATCATTCGCTGCATTTCGTTTTTCACGGATAAGCTCTTCGACAGGCACTTTCCTTGCCTTGACTGCAGACAGCAGTTTTCCGCATTCAAATATCTTAATGGCATTGTCAGCAGAAGTCGTATGGCATACATACTCTGTAACACATCCTTTTCGATAAGGACATGCCGTGCATTCGGTCAACAGCTTCGGGCGCGGCGTGCTTAAGAACCTTTCCTGATGCAGGATACCTTCGTTAATCGCCTGCAGCGCATGAGCATCTTCACATTCAATGGCGCATTCCCTGCCGCAGCTTTTTTCATATGCTATGCATTCAATGATCGTTCGGATCTCCCAATCCGTGATCTGCGGATAATTGGAAAGCTTCTTATAGAGCACGCCATCCCATACTTCGGTGAATTCAAAATTCCCTATTTTGATGAGCATTCTATCCCCTCCATTCAGCTTGCGCCTTATTCCTTCACGCTGCAAAGTATAGCAGAAAACCATAAAGAAATCCAGCGCAGGAAGGAGCAGCCCGGTGAACACGGAGCATTTCATACTCCGCTCAAATTCAATTGAGCCTTGAGGAATTCCCCGTCAGGCGACGCTTCGCGCCCATCCCTCGGCTTTTGATAAAAGAACAGGATTACAACTACCCGGCCTTACACCACCGGGTGTTTTTCGTCCTCCTTCATC
>CAZACG010000198.1:0-3761 GCA_964483645.1 uncultured Oscillospiraceae bacterium
CATCTGCGTAGCACGATTCAGGCCGCGTCTCGTCGAATAATCGCGTCCGCCAATCATGGCAAGGATCGCGCCGCTCTGTGTATCGACAACGGCCATTGCACTTTGCACGGGCGTTCCATCGGAGGCATTGGCGGGAAACAGACTACTGTTTTGATATACATGATCGGCAATGCGCTGCATCTCGGGATCATATGCTGTATAGATCCGAAAGCCGCCGCCGATCACCTCGTCCGCCGAAAGTCCCAGAAGCTTCTGCGCAGAAAAAAGCGCCTCGTCCACATACCAACTGTAAAACTGTGAATCCTCCTGCTCGGCAAGCACCCAAACGCTCTCCTCGCGGGCCTGTTCCCACTCCTCCCGGGGAATCAATCCGTTTTCCAGCATCGTATCCAGAATATACATACGCCGAGAGCGGTTGTTTTCAGGATGGGTATGCGGCGCATAGGCCGACGGCGCTTTGATGGTTGCCGCCAGCGCAGCGCTCTGAGAAAGGGACAGTTCCTCGGCGTTTACGCCGAAATATGCTCGTGCAGCCGTCTGAATGCCGTATGCGCCGCGGCCGAAATAAACCGTGTTAAGATACATTTCAAGAATTTCATCTTTAGAATAAGCACGCTCAATCTGTATAGCCAGCGCAATTTCCTCAAGCTTTCTGCGAATGGTCTTCTCTGCGCTCAAATGGGTGAGTTTCGCCAGCTGCTGCGTAATCGTGCTTGCGCCCTCGGCCAGCGTTCCGCTGCGCAGATTGCTTCTCAGCGCACCGAGAATTCTATATAAATCAATGCCGGAATGAGAATAAAACCTCAAATCCTCAGCCGCCAGAAAGGCTTTTTGCGTATGCTCGGGAATGTCGGAAAGCGGAATAACTGTTCGGTTTTCTACGCCGCGCACCTCGCTGATCAGCTCGCCCTTTGCATCATAGAGGCTTGAGGTCTGTGAAAGCGCATGAAGGCGTTCTGGATTCAGCCTCTGCCAGTTGAATACATCAAAAACAGCTACAAAGGCCACAAGTATTCCCATCAGCAAGGCGAATACGACAGCCAGTGCAATCAAAAGCCCTTTCTTTCTCCTGCTCATAGGAATTCATCCCTCCACATGCCAGCTTCCTTTCTTTTGCCCGAAAAAGGGCATTCTATGCGTGATCCATACGGTTATGGATTTTGATCGTCATCATATACTATACAGAATACTTAAAAAGGGAGGGGAAAACCATGACGACAACCCAGCACGCAGGGGACAGGCTGATTGTGTATCTGGATGGAGAGATCGACCATTTCAGCGCACAGATGCTTCGCACGGAAATGGAAGAACAAATCAAGCAAACAAACCCCAAGACGCTGCATCTGGATTTTAAAAACGTAACCTTTATGGATAGCTCCGGCGTTGGCATGATCATCGGCCGCTACAAAACCATGGAGGCGCGCGGCGGTCATGTGACAGCCGGTGGCTTTAAACCGCAGGTGGAAAAGCTATTCAGAATGGCCGGCCTGCACAGAATTATCCAAACGGTCATCACACAGGAGGGCGCATGAAGAATCGAATGGAGTTCCGGTTTTTGTCTCTTGCCGAGAACGAAGCCTTGGCGCGCATGGTCATCAGCGCATTTCTGATGAGCATGAATCCGACGATCAGCCTGATTTCGGAGGTTCGCACGGCTGTCAGCGAAGCGGTGACCAATGCAATTGTTCACGGCTATGAACATCAATCCGGCGAAATCACCATGCGCGCTCAGATTGCGGACGGACGGCTTGAGCTTGAAATCGAGGACTTTGGCAGGGGAATCGACGATGTGAAGCAGGCCATGCAGCCCTTCTTTACGACCAAGCCCGAACAGGAACGAACGGGGATCGGATTTGCGCTCATGCAGTCATTCATGGACGAGGTCCATGTCCGCTCCACGGTAGGAAAGGGAACACTGGTTCAAATGCGCAAGCTTCTGCGAGATGATCTGCATGACGGAGAATGATTGGATTGCGCGCATCCAGACGGGCGATCTTGCAGCGTTTGAGCCTTTGCTCAAGCGCTATCAGCCGCTGCTTCGCAGTCTGGCGGGCAGATTCTTCTGCCCGAGCAATATCATCACGCATGCTGAGCTTGAACAGGCAGGAAATCTGGGGCTGATGCGCGCTGCAAAGCGTTTTAACGAAAAGACCGGCGTTCAGTTTATCACTTATGCGTTGCCGTGGGCGCTTGGGGAAATGAGGCGAGCGTTTCGATTTGCACTGGATTCGACGGGGGCCTATGCCCGCAACAGGCTCATTGCGCAAAAGGAGGCTGCACTCCTCGTACGGCTTGAGCGAAATCCCAAGCTTTCGGAGCTGGCCGAAGCCTGCGGGCTGGAGGAATATGAAATCATTCAAGCGTTGGAATCTCGCGCAACGCAAAGCATTGATTCATGCGAAGCCGAGCACACGCCGCTATCGGATGCATCAATGAGCGACGAAGACTCCGGCATTGAGCATATTGACCTTCGCATGGCGCTTGAGCAGCTGCCGAACGCAGAAAAGCAGATTGTGTTTCTTCGATATTTCCGGGATAAAACGCAAAAGGAGCTTGCCGCCCAGCTTGGCAAGAGTCAGTCTCAGGTCAGCAAGCTGGAAAACCGCGCGCTGAATCGGCTCCGAGCAACGCTCAGCTGAAAAACAGAATGACGAGCATCGCCGCAGCCGATATCAGCGCCCGAAGAACGCCGAAGGAAAACAGCGCGCCAAACGGCACGCCGAGCGGCTTGAGGAACAGGTAATTCTGAAAGAGAATCGAAAAGCCGCTGAAACTCGAAATACCGGCGCACAGCGTATACCGCCATGTGCGGGAAATCGGCGCGGCAAGGAGCGCATGCATGCCCCCGGAAGCCTCCAGCACACTCTGAATGAACGCGCGCATCGTCGGGGACAGGAAAGGCGTCATCTGCTTGAAAGAATCCGCTGCAACGCTGAAAAAAACGATGCACCCTCCGACATTCAAAATCGACGAAACACTCTCTGCAATCGGGTTTCCCGCCCGGATTTCCTTCTCTTTCGGTTTTTCTTGATTCGGCGTGTCTTGAGCGCCGCTCAAGAACAGCACGACGCCATAGGCCAGAATGACGCCAAGCCAATGAACAAGCCACAGTTGTCTTCCAAAGCGCGCATCGCCTGCCCATTGCGAAACCGTATGTAAAAGAAACATGGGGCTGATGCAGCCGCTCAGCGCACACAGCGCAAGCAGTCTTCTGCGCGGCATTGCACGCACGGAAGCGATGACCGCCGCGCCGGAGGGAGAACCGCCCAAAAGCCCCAGTACCCATACGCAGAGCACGCCGGGAACGTGTCTTTCCATCAGCACAGAGGCCAGCGTTTTGCTTAAAACCATGTAGGGGAAAAGGCTGGGAACAACGTCCAGCCCCCAGATTCTGAGCGCGTCCAACGCTGCGCTTGACGCACTGTCCGAAAAGACAAGCAGCAGCACAATAAGCATAAGACTCAGCAGGATCTTCATACAGCGCACCTCCGCCTTTCAAGCTATGTCCTGTCATGGCATTTTCAGTCCATCAAGCGATCATTTGCAGTCGTCCGCGAAAAAGCTGATGAGAAAATGCAGAAAATACCAAAAAACAATGGAAAATTCAATCCTTCTTGTTGCGCAAGCGTTTCTTTACGTGCTATAATAAGAGATGTAGCAAAATCAACCGGGAGGTTTTTCGTTATGTCAGGCCATTCTAAGTGGGCAAATATCAAGCATAAAAAGGGCAAGGCCGACGCCGCGCGCGGTAAGATCTTTAC
>CAZACG010000199.1:0-3757 GCA_964483645.1 uncultured Oscillospiraceae bacterium
TGTTTTCATCTTTTAGTTTATCATGTTTTCTCTTTTTACGCAATTTCCTATAAAGTAAAAAAGGACCGAGTCTCAGCTCGATCCTGCGGATTATCCTTTATTCTCCCACGAGGCGCATGTTCTTAAACGGGAAAACCACCGCGCGCACATGGCCTTTGATCATCTCTCTGGGCAGCGCGCCGACCATCGAAAAGCGGCTGTCCTTAGAGTTGCTTCGGTTATCGCCAAGCACAAAGTACTTTCCCTCTTCGATGTGAATCGGGCCAAAGTCCTCCGTCTCGGAATGCATATCGAAATTCTGCTCGACCTCTTCGCCGTTCACGTAGAGCTTACCGTCGCGCAGAAGAATCTCCTCGCCCGGCAGGCCAATTACACGCTTGACACGATACATGCCGTCATCTGTGTTGGGATAATCACAGATGACGATATCAAAGCGCTCGGGATCGCCGAGCAGATAATCATACTTGGTGGCAATCATAAATTCGCTGTCCGTCAGCGTATTGAGCATCGAGCTGCCGTCCACGCGCACGGGCTCGAAGATGAACATGCGCACCGGGAACGCAATGGCCGCGGCCACCACGAACACCATGATCCATTCAAAGATTTCCCGCCCCAGCGTCTTCTTGGGCTTTTCCTTTTTTTCCTTTTTACCGGCCTTCACCGGCTCCTTCTTTTCCTTGTTCTGCTCCATAGGATATGCGCCTCTTTTCCGTTGATCGTCCGCCGCAGCGGGATTATGCTTCATCAATTTCGTTCGTTCCGCGGATGGGCTCCTGCGCGTGCGCGATGACCTTCTTCATGCGCCGTACGAAATCCGCGCGATCCATCATCACGATACGACCGCAGCCGCTGCAGCGAATCTTAATATCTGCGCCCACGCGAATGATCGTCCATTCGTCGCTTCCGCAGGGATGCGTCTTGCGCATTTTGACCAGATCCCCGAGAATCAGCTCGTCCATTGCCGCTTCCTCCTTGCGCCGTTTCGCTCTATTATATCAGCATGCCGCCGTTTTTTCAAGCATGCGCAAGGCGCGCGCGTTCCGCTGCCGTCCGTCCATGATTATAGCGTCGCACGCGCGATTTACCAATTATATTTGACATTATCAAATATTTACTTGTCAATCCCAGCGATCAATACGATGGATTCTCTCCCTCAGTCGCATCATTTTCTCGTCCGTGCGGTGGATAATGTCCGCGCATTCGCGAAGCTCCTGCATGATCTCCTCCGCATCCTCGATATCCTTTTTATACTGCATATCGTGGTCAAGCGTCGCCCAGAAGTCCATAGCGATGGTGCGAATCTGGATTTCGCAGCGCACGGGCCGCACCTTATCGGAAAAATACACAGGGATTTCCACGATCATATGATAGCTGCGGTAGCCGTTCGGCTTGGGCGATTTGATGTAGTCCTTGACGTTGACGACCTCCACATCGGTCTGCCGCGCCAGCATACGCGCGATTTCGTAAATATCGTCAATATACGCGCACAGCACGCGAATGCCTGCAATATCGGACAGATACGCCTGCATGTTTTCCACCGACACCTCGTGTCCCATTTTCTGCAGCTTTCTGGCGATCGAGGACGGCGTCTTCAACCGGCTTTCGATAAACTCGATCGGGTTGCGGCGATAGCGCACCGTCATATCCCGGGAGAGCACCTCCAGCTTCGTGCGTACAGCCATAATCGCGCAATGATAGCGCATCATCGTTTCCTGATAAAGCCCTTCATGGGCAAATACATGCTCGCTGTCCGAGGGAATAATATCCATATCAATGGCCGACGGGCCGCGCAATTCGTTGTTTCTCATGATCCTTCCCACAGTCCTGATTATGCTTTCATAAAATCGAAGTCACAATTCTGTGTATTTTATTATAACACATTCAAAGGCCGTCTGTCTACGCGCAGTTTGTTCAGTCAGTTCGCCCGATCGGTACAGAAAACCAACCTGCGCGCATTTTTCCTTGCCAGATTGAACACAATGGTGTATCATAGTGTCGTTCCAACATCATCAATTCAGGAAAGAAGGTTTGATCTCATGATTACGCCCGATATGACCATCGCTTCCGTGATGAAGCTCGATCCGGAGGTTGCTCCGGTTTTCATGTCCTACGGCATGCACTGCCTGTACTGCCCGCACGCCTCCGCCGAGTCCATTGAGGACGCCAGCGCCGTGCACGGTATCAACGCCGAGGAACTGGTTAAGGCGCTCAACGCCTACTTCGACGGCAAGAAGTAAGCGTCCAAGGCTCGCTGCAAGAGGATTTGCAGCATTTCCAATCAAAGAATAAACGGCGGGGAAATATTCCCTGCCGTTTTTCGTTTATCCCCTGTACGCAATCGCGTCGATCTGCACCTGCAAACCGTTTTCGCCGCCCTTATGCGCAAACTCGGTGGCAATCGTCTTTCTCGCCGGGTATTTCCCCTTGAAGCGCTCGGCAAACACCTTTTCCATCGTCGGGATATTCCACGGGTCTTTCATCATCACGTCGACCTTCACCACAGCATCAAGCGTAAGCCCCACCAGCGCAAGCCGCGCCTCCATGTTATCAAGCGCACCGTGCACCTGCTCTTCCACGCTCTTGCCAACCTTGCCCACGCAGAAATTGAGATATACCCAGTCTCCGGCGACAACCACTTCTGAGTAAGCGCAGTCGTTTGCGAATTTCTCGTTCAGATTCATTCGGATGATTTCGCTCATGGTTGTTTGACCTCCCATTCGTGTAATGCGTATGGTACAAGAACCAACTGTGCTGCATGAAGCTGCTTCTGCGCCCGATGGCTCCTTCCGTCAGCCCTTCGGGCTGCCACCTTCCTCCCGGAGGAAGGTTCGACTTATCGCACTTTCTGCCACAAAATAGCTAACAATAATTCGCTTTTTGCATAATCAGTTTGTTGTTCAAAGCGGCGCTTACTCGAAGCTCCCTCCGGGAGGGAGCTGGCACGGCGCAGCCGTGACTGAGGGAGCCCGCGGGCGCGAGACTTGCGCATTTTATCGAAGCCGGATCATATATCACAGATCCTTCCCCAACCAACAACAGCAGCCTCCTAAGCATCTGCCGTTGTTTTTTTATTTTACTCGTCCCCGCCCAGCAACGGCAGATCGTCAAACTCATCCTCGTTCGCGTCCTGCATGGGCGGCTGATCCTCAGGCTCCTTCTTGCCCATCATTTCCACGCGCACAAGCGCGTCGATCTCGCGGGCAATCTCCGGGTTCTCTTTGAGGAACTTGCGCGTATTCTCACGTCCCTGACCGATGCGCTGATCGCCGTAGGAGAACCATGCGCCGGACTTGTGAATGATGTCAAGGTTTACCGCTGCGTCAAGCAGGCTGCCCTCCTTGCTAATGCCCTCGCCATAGAGAATATCAAATTCGGCGACCCGGAAGGGCGGCGCAACCTTGTTCTTGACAATCTTGGCCTTGGTGCGGTTGCCTACGACATTGGAGCCATCCTTGAGCTGCTCACCGCGGCGAATATCAATGCGCACAGAGGAATAGAATTTCAGCGCACGTCCGCCCGGCGTGGTCTCCGGGTTGCCATACATCACGCCGACCTTCTCGCGCAGCTGGTTGATGAAGATGCAGGTGCAGTTCGTCTTGTTGACGATGCCGGTCAGCTTGCGCAGCGCCTGGCTCATCAGGCGGGCCTGCAGGCCGACGAAGGAATCTCCCATTTCGCCGTCGATTTCGGCCTTGGGCACCAGCGCGGCGACGGAGTCGATGACCACGATATCGATCGCGCCGGAGCGCACCAGCGC
>CAZACG010000200.1:0-3732 GCA_964483645.1 uncultured Oscillospiraceae bacterium
GTATGGTCAAGCAGTAGCTTGGAGGCGCTGATCTTCACATCGTAATATAGCTCATTATTCTCGCCACTCCGGGACAGATAGTTCTGATAGGCGTCCGAACCTTGCGCCTTGACGGTCACCGGCACATAGCCCTCGGTCTGTGAATATGCAATCTGTACCTCATCCGTCAGCAGGAACTGCGCAAACAGCCACGAAGCGAGCACCTGCTGCGGGTCCTCCTTGTTGAACACGCAGATGGATGGTCCCTGCGAAATCATTTGAGGATTCTCCGGATCGAACTGTGGAATCGGCATGACCACCGTTTCAAAATCAACAATCTTTTCCTCCGCAATATCCATCAACGGCGCTTTGGAGCCCATCCATGTTGCACCCGCTGTCGAATCAATCGCGAAAATACACTGACCGGCATTCAGAAAATTGCCCGGATAGCTGGAAATTTTGAACGTAGAAAATGCGCCGCTTTTTGCGTGGGCAGCGATTTCAAAGAGCAGTTCTTTCGTCGTATCGTTGAAGATCAGGATTTCACCGCTGTCCGTGGAGTATCCCGCGCCCTTTTGACGAAGCATCTGGATCATCATATTGTCCGTGGATTTATAGATGAACGGAATCATGACCTTCTGCCCGTTGACGAGAAAACAATCCTGTTCATCCTTGGCCATGGCTGCCTCGGATACCTCCCAGATGAAATCCCACGTCAGCTTTTCGGGAAGCGTATAGCCAAGCTTCTCCACATAAGTTTTATTGACATAGCACGCTTCGGTAGAACGCATGTAAGGAATGGCATAATAGCGGCTGTTCAGCACACATTCCGATAAAAACTGCGGAATCATTTCCTCCTGCTTCGGGGAATCAAAGCGCAGATCGCTTCCGCCCAGTCCATACTTTTCATGCGCAAACAGCGCATCAAGCGGAACAACGCTGTTTGCGCCCGTTAGATACGTCGCAATATGATCGGGATATGTGATACACACATTCGGGGTGGTGTTAGTGGCAATATTGGTGATCACATCATTATAAATTTTGCCGTAATCCGAATACAGACGCATGTTGACCTTGATGCCCGGATACAGCGTCTCAAAGTCTGCGATGGCTTTCTCATAGATCGCAGTCTGCGTCATATTCGTATCGTTCTTGGCCCAGAATGTGATTTCATAGCTCCTGCTCTCGTCAAACGAATCGGGAATTTCAAATGCGCTGCTTTCACGCGAGCCATGACAGCCGGACAAAAGCGCCGCGCACAGCATCAGAAGACATCCAAGCAGCATATGCTTCATCGGACGATGCGTCATCCCTTCATGCCTCCTCTGGCCACACCGGCCATGATTTTCTTGCGGAAGATCAAAAACAAAAGGATCAGCGGCACGGAAATCACGACGACAGCCGCCATCATCGCCGGAATATTCTCGCGTCCGAAGCCGTTTTCACGAATCTCCTGAATGCCGTTGGAAACCAGATAATACGCCTGATCATCGGTCACCAGTCTGGGCCATACATACGAGTTCCAGCATTCGATGACCTTGAGAATCATGATGGTGATGAGCGTAGGACGGCAAATCGGAATCATCACCTTAAACAGGTATTTGAGATCGGAGGTGTTATCTACCTTGGCTGCGTAATAGAGCTCATCCGGGATCTGCGCAAAGTTTTCCTTGAGCAGATAGATGTAAAATACGCTTGTAACCGAGGGCAGAATCAGACCCAAGAACGTATTGCGCAAATCGAGATTGGTGATGGTCACATAATTGGTGATGACGACCAGCTCGCTGGGAATCATCATTAGAGATAGAAAAATCACAAACGCGATATTCTTTCCTCTGAAATTGAGTCTTGCAAAGGCAAACGCCGCCAGCACTGTCACAAACATCATCAGCGCCGTCGTTATAAGCGTGAAGATGAACGTATTGGCAAAGTATCGCGCAAGCGGAACGGCTGTAAAAGCTTCCGCATAGTTTTGAAGCGTCGGCGAGAGCGTGAACAGCTGCGGAATGTACTCCGAGTTATACGCGCCGTAGCTCTTCACCGAGGTAAGCAGCATCCAATAAAACGGGAAGAGCACCAGCAGCGCCCAGACAGTCAGAAGCACATATACCGGCGCTTTGACCAACGCGCCGCGCACCTTGGAGGAGCGCTCTGCTTTTTCATAATCCATTTGATTTTCCATAACTCAAGCCCTCGTCAATAATGCACATGTTTCCTGCTGACCAGCAGATTGATGGTGGTGATCGTCAGCACGATGGCAAACAGAATGATGGCTGCCGCCGAGGCATAGGACGGATAACCACCACTGCTGCCATAGAGCATATCGTACACATAGCCCACAATCGTATTCATCCCCGCTGCGTTGAGATCGGTACCAAAGAGCGCGACCGCATCGCTGTACGCCTTGAACGCGCCGATAAAACCGGTAATAATCAGATAAAAAACCGTCGGCGAGATCATCGGAAGCGTGATTTTCGTAAACACGCGCAGCTTTGGCGTACCGTCCACCTTTGCAGCGTTGTAATACATGGGATTGACCGAGGCGAGCGCGCTGGTCAGAATCAGGATCTTAAACGGCATGACGACCCACACGGTATAAAAGCAAAGCACAAACATCTTCGCCCAGTATGGCCCGTCGATAAAGTCAACGGACTCGCCGCCGAACCAATGGATGACCAGATTCGCCAAGCCATCCGTATACGCCGTCTTCTTGAAGAGAATCATAAACACAAGGCCGACCGCAAGCGTATTGGTGACATAAGGCAGAAAATAGATCGTTTGATAGAGATTGCGCAGCGACTTAATCGAGCTGAGCGCAACCGAAATCAACAGCGCTATACCCGTAGAAAGCGGAACGGTGATGACGACGAGAATGAACGTATTCTGCACAGCCTGCAAAAAATACGGATCATGCAGGACATACCGATAATTATACAGTCCTACGCCCTGATAGGTTTGAGAGGCAAAGTTAAAGCCCTCTTCAAACGAGTAAACCAATACGTCGACAAGCGGATAAACCATAAATACGCCCAGAAACAGGATCGCAGGCAGGAGGTAGAGCCAACCCTTGATTTGATTTTTTTCCATCTCTCGCCTCTCCCTTACTTTGCCGTTTCAAAGGGGATGCGCGCGCCCGTCTCTCGATTGAAGACAAACACTTTAGCCGGCTTAAGGTCAAAGCGAACAACGTTTGACGCGGTATTCACCCTGCTTTCAGCGCTGATGATAGCCCGCAAAGACGTTTCAGAACAGCTTGCGTGCGAGGCGACAACGCTGATATCACGGCCCATAACCTCCACGCCGTTGAACGCGCAAGTCAGCGCGCCGCTGTCGTTCAGGATAAAGCCCTCCGGCCTGACGCCGATATACACATTCTGATTCTCTACACCCTCCACGCTGAGCACCGACTCTTCGCCGATGAAAAGCTTTCCGTTCTTCACGCTGCCTTCAAAGACATTGATCGGCGGCGTACCCAGAAATTTGGCGACAAAGAGATTAATCGGATCGTCATAAACTTCCTGCGGCCTGCCGATCTGCTGAATGACGCCGTCCCGCATCACCACAATCAGATCGCAGATGCTCATCGCTTCCTCCTGATCATGGGTCACGAAGACCGTGGTGATCTTCGTTTCGCGCTGAATACGGCGGATTTCCTCGCGTGTCTGAAGCCGCAGGCGCGCGTCCAGATTGGAAAGCGGCTCATCCAGGAGCAGCACGCGGGGCATTTTCACCAGCGCGCGGGCAATCGCCACG
>CAZACG010000201.1:0-3731 GCA_964483645.1 uncultured Oscillospiraceae bacterium
GATTGCGCAGGTTGTCGTTGACGAAGCGCACTGCGTCAGCCAATGGGGACAGGATTTCAGGCCGGGCTATCTGACCATCGAGCCATTTCTGCGCGAGCTGCCTGTGCGGCCCCGCGTCAGCGCATTCACGGCGACAGCCACTGATACCGTACGGCGGGATATTGAGCGGCTGCTGGCGCTGGAGAATCCCTATCATGTGACCACGGGCTTTGACAGGCCGAATCTGTATTTTGAGGTGCGCCGCGCGGCGAGCAGAGAAGCGGAGTTGCTGGCGTTTATCAAGGAGCGACGCGGGCAGAGCGGCATTGTCTACTGCGGAACGCGTAAGGGCGTGGAAGAAGTGGCGGCCTTGCTTCGGGATAACGGCGTGGATGCGGTCGGGTATCATGCGGGCATGGCGGACGCCGAACGTGATGAAGCGCAGGAAAGTTTTGTTTCCGACGCTACGCCCGTGATCGTGGCGACCAATGCATTTGGTATGGGCATTGATAAATCAAACGTGGCCTTTGTCGTGCATTACAACATGCCCAAGGATCTGGAAAGCTATTATCAGGAGGCCGGACGAGCCGGGCGCGACGGCGAGGAGGCTGTCTGCTGCCTGCTGTATCAGCCCTCGGATGTACGGCTGAACACGTTCCTGATCGAGCACAGTCAGGAGACCAGCGAGCTGGACGAGGAGACGAAGAAGGTCGTGATGGAGCGCGCCAAGGAACGACTCAAGCAGATGATCTTTTATGCGACGGGTGGCGGCTGTCTGCGGGCGCGAATCCTGACCTACTTTGGCGAGCAGCCGGAAAAGCCGCGCTGCGGCAATTGCTCCGCATGCCTTGAACAGGCGAAGGAGCGCGATGTGACGCGTCAGGCGGGACAGATTGTATCCGGGGTAATGGCGCTTCAAGGGCGCTATGGCAAGGCGCTCGTGGCTAAGGTGCTTTCGGGCAGGAGCGACGAGCGCATCCGTGAGCGAGGGCTTCATAAGCTTTCCGCTTTCGGCTGCCTGAAGGTAGAGGGGGAGCCTGCTGTGCGCGAGATGATCGATGAGCTGATCGCCTATGAGGTGCTCCAAGTGACGGACGGACAATATCCGCTGCTTCAACCCGGACCTCGCGCACGCGAGGCGCTTCTGGGCGATGAACCGATTCGATTGACGCTCTCCGGCCAAGCGCCTGCAAGGGAGCGGCGTGTTCGCAGCGTGACGACGGACAAGGCGCTGCTCAAGCGGCTGACTGCGCTGCGGCGTACAATCGCAGAGCAGCAGCGCGTACCGCCGTTTATTATCTTTACCAATGCAACGCTGCGGGATATGGCGGACAAGAAGCCCAGAACGCGCAGCGCGATGCTGAAAGTGGATGGCGTAGGCGAGGGCAAGCTTGAGCGATACGCGGATGCCTTCCTCAGAGAAATCGCAGCTTATGAGGATGGAGAATGAGCGGTGGATATACGGAAAAACAGGAGAAGAGCTATGTTACAGGATATCATCATTAACGCCGATCGTTTGCGCGCATTCATGGAACGCGCATTTGCAGGCGAGGGCTTTGCACAGGAGGATGCGCAGGCGATAGCCGATGTGCTCATGCAGGCAGATTTGTTTGGCATTGAAAGCCATGGCGCGCAGCGGATGATGTACTATCATCGCAATATCGCCTCCGGCAGCGTTCGGGTGGACGCTAAGCCGAAGATGCTGCGAGAGACGCCCGTCTCCGCGCTGATTGACGGACACTTTGCCATGGGGCAGCTGGTGGGTACGTATGCGATGCGCAAGGCGATTGACAAGGCGAAGCGCAGCGGCGTGGGCATGGTGGCCGTGCGCAATTCCTCGCATTATGGCATCGCGGGGTATTACACGCTGATGGCGGCGCGCGAGGGACTGGCGTCCTTTTCGATGACCAATACCGGGCCGATCATGGTGCCGACCTTTGGCCGGGAGATGATGCTGGGAACCAATCCGTTGGCCTTCTGCATGCCGGCGGATCCCGTACCCTTTTGGTTTGACGCATCGACGACCGTGGTAACGCTGGGCAAGGTAGAAGTATACAACAAGCGAGGCAAGCACATGCCCGAGGGATGGACCATTGACGCAAAGGGCGACGTTTGCTGCGACGCTTCCAAGATGAATGCGTCGATCCTTGCGGGGGAAATGGGTGGAATTCTGCCGCTGGGCGGCGCAGGGGAGATGAACGGAGGACATAAGGGCTACGGCCTTGGCGTGATGGTTGAAGCGCTGACGGGCGTGCTTGCGCAGGGATTGCTTGCGCCGCAGATGCAAGGCGCGCACGGCGATCATACGAGCCATTTCTTCATGGCGTTTGATCCGGCGATGTTCGGCGATCCCGATGAAATCCGCGCGGGAATGAGCCGATATCTGGCGATGCTGCGCCAAAGCGAAAAGACGCCGGGACAGACGCGGATTTATACGGCGGGAGAAAAGGCGTTTGAAGCGCAGGAAAAACGTCTTCGTGAGGGTATACCTGTGGAAGAAAACACGATGACTGAGCTTGGACAGATTGCACGGGAGCTTGGGGTGGAGGAAGTATAATGGCCGGAGCGAGAAAAATGACGCAGGGGAGCATTGCGCGTCACCTGCTTGCCTACGCGATTCCACTGATTTTAGGCAACTTCTTTCAGTTGACCTACAATGCCGTCGATTCGATCATTATCGGTAAGTTCGCAGGAGAAAACGCGCTGGCTGCCGTCAGCGCGGCGAATCCGGTGATGTCCATTGTCATCCTCGGAGTGTCCGGCATTTCCATTGGCGCGTCCGTGCTGATGAGTCGCTTCTTCGGCGCGGGAGACGAGGAAATGCTGCGCCGCGAGGTGGCGACGACGATCCTCTTTGGCGCAGCGGCGTCTTTGGCGGTGTTTGTTCTCGGTCTGTTGCTTTCCTCACGGATTCTGGGAATGATGAACGTGCCGGAGGAGATTTTGCCGATGGCGACCGTGTATCTTCGGATCATATTCGTGGGCTTCCTGTTCACCTTCCAGTATAATATTCTCTCGGCGGCGCTGCGCAGCGTGGGCGACTCGAGAACGCCGGTCATCTTTCTGGCGCTGGCTTCGGTGCTCAATGCGCTGCTGGATGTGCTGTTTGTCGCCGGTTTGCACGGGGGCGTGGCAGGCGCCGGCATAGCGACGGTGATCGCCGAGGGGCTGAGCGCGCTGCTGTGTGCCGTGCTTATGTATAGGCATGTGCCGCTGCTGCGCCTTGGCCGCAAGGATCTGCGTGTGGATAGGAGACTGCTTGTCGAGACGGTTAAAAATGGTTCGCTTACCGCGCTGCAAAGCGCCTGCCAGCCGATTGGCAAGGCGGTGATCCAGAGCGTCATCAACGCGCAGGGCGTGGGAATGATCGCCGCTTTTAATGCGGTCAGCCGCATGGATGATTTTGCCTGCATCCCCGAGCAAAGCATCTCTTCGGGGATGATGACCTGCACGGCGCAGAATCGAGGAGCCGGACAGAAGGCACGCGTGAAGGAGACGCTGCGGCGCGGTATGCAGCTGGAGGTGGCATATGGCGTGCTCATCTGCATCGTTACGCTCATCATCAAAAAACCGCTCATGCGTCTGTTTGCCGCGCAGGACAGCAGGGAGATGATCGACATGGGCGTGTCCTATCTGACGTTGATGGCATTCTTCTATCTGCTGCCGGGTCTGACCAACGGGATACAGGGGTATTTCCGCGGCATGAATGAGATGAAAACGACGCTCGTCAATACGATCATCCAGATTTCCAT
>CAZACG010000202.1:0-3718 GCA_964483645.1 uncultured Oscillospiraceae bacterium
CCTTGAGGTCGTAGCACACCTTGCCGCGCTCGTACTCCTGCTGGTAGACCTTGCCGTCCTGATAGACGGTGACCTGCAGGTGCCTGGAGAGCGCATTGACCACGGACGCGCCCACGCCGTGCAGGCCGCCGGAAACCTTGTAGCCTCCGCCGCCGAACTTGCCGCCTGCATGCAGAATGGTCAGGCAGACCTCCACAGCCGGACGGCCGATCTTGGGATGAACGCCCACCGGGAAGCCGCGGCCATTATCTACAACCGAGCAGGAGCCGTCCTTATGCAGCGTGATGATGATCTCGGTGCAATACCCCGCCAGTGCCTCATCCACGGCGTTATCCACAATCTCATAAACCAGATGATGCAGACCGCGCTCATCTGTTGAGCCGATATACATGCCCGGGCGCTTGCGCACGGCCTCAAGGCCTTCAAGCACCTGAATCTGGCTTTCGTCGTATGTATTCACCTGCTGTTCCTGATTCTCCATACTATCTCCTCATCTTTTTATACCCATCCGCATCAAGTTCCGAAGCAGCCTTTCATCACGAAGCGGCTTTGTGCTTGCCGTTCGCTGCTTCGCGTCATTTCCCATACGGCGAACAGAAGCCGTATCCTGCGTCGTCTTGAGCTTCATGCCCGGCAAACAGCTCGCCGCCTTTCAGATGCCGCGAGTCGTTTCGGCGCTTCGCCGCCGGAGTCGAAGCAAGGATTCCGATGCTGCGCGCCGCTTCAAAGCACTCTGGCGCAGAGCAGCATTTCACGACTTCTTCACCGCACAGGCGAATCCGTAAACGTGCGGTTGTGCGCCCGCTGAACAAGCGTCGAGGTGGAAATCGGCGAAAGATAGACGCGCGCATTTTCCGTCGTGCCATCCGGCCTTCTCGCGCCCGCGCAGATTACCGCAGCTTTGGCGATCACGCCCTGCTTGGCAAGAATGCGGTTCTGCCGCCTGATCTCCGAGAGCATCGCGCCGGTTACTGCGCTTTGACTGTCCGTCAGATCAATGATTGCGATGATGTCGTCCGTTCTCACCGAAACGTCATCCCCCAAATGAAGGATCATATGCCCTCCGCTTCTGCGCTCGCGCGCCCGAAAAACAACGACTCACGAACACATTTTCTTACTATATCATTATACCAAATTACGCACTTTTTTTCAAACGTCATGCTGACTTTTTCATTGGATTTTCAGCAAAAAAGCGTACAAAAAAAGACGCCGGATTTCGGCGTCTATTCCATCATTTTGCCTCGGAATAAAATCCTCTTGTCATTCTGCTTTTCGAGGGAGTCAAAGCGTCCCGGTCAGAGGAAGCGCCCGTCCCGTTTTGCAAGATCAGCTCCAGCCAATCCGCAGGCTCCATGTTTTCAAACCAGTCCAGCCCGCCAAAGCCGTAATCCATCTGCGGCGTAACGTCCTCAAAGACCACAGGCAAACCCGCCTGCGCATCAAGCTGTTCGGCAATCCAATCCTGCGCCTCGTCATAATAGAGCACTTCGTCGATCAAGCCAAGCTTCTGCGCCTGAACGGCCGAAAGCAGCCTGCCGTCCAGAAACGGCTCCATCTGCCAAAGCCGTAATCCATCTGCGGCGTAACGTCCTCAAAGACCACAGGCAAACCCGCCTGCGCATCAAGCTGTTCGGCAATCCAATCCTGCGCCTCGTCATAATAGAGCACTTCGTCGATCAAGCCAAGCTTCTGCGCCTGAACGGCCGAAAGCAGCCTGCCGTCCAGAAACGGCTCCATCTGCGCCTCGTCAAGCCTCCTGCTCTGTGCAATCGCCTGCTTGAAATAGCCAAAGCTCTCGTCAACCAGCGCCTGATAAATGCCTCGCTGCTCCTGCGTAAGCTCCGGATAGCCTGCAACCTTGTTTTCGCCCGTGGCGATATACTCGCTCTCTACGCCCAGCTTATCCAGCAGTCCGGCCTCGCTATACGTTTGCATATACACGCCTACGCTGCCGGTAATCGTCATGCGCGAAGCCATAATGTAATCTGCCGCCATGGCGATGTATACGCCTGCGGAGCAGCATTCCTCCTCCATATACGCATACACGCTTCGCCCTGTCTGCTTGTAGCTCATGATCGCATGAACCAGCTCGTCCGCATCGTACAGGCTTCCGCCGGGCGTATTGAGCACCAGCAGCAGCGCCTCATTTTCCTCCGTATCGCAGAGTACTTGAATGGCGGCGAGCGTCCCTTCATGATCGTAATCGCCGGCATAGCGGGATATCTCGCCGTCGATGTAAAGGACGCCCACGCGGCTCTCGCTCAAGGAAGCCTCGGCAGGACTCTGCATCATGCCGCCGAGCACAGAAGCCAGCCAGCTGCCCTCCGCGCTTGCCGATGCGCAAAGGCTGACAAGCAGCACAGCAAGCCCTATGATTTGCACCATTTTCTTCACGTTCGTCTCCCCTTATCACCATTCCGGCATTGAGTATAAGCACACGCCGCCTGTTTGCAGCGTCCTTTGCATGTCGATCAGACGCTGATTACCGCTTCCGCGATAGAGCAGCTCCAGCGAGCGTTGAGCGGCGATATACGGCCCATCCACCAGCACGTCAATCTGTTCCAGCAGCGCCATGCGTTCAGCGCGCCGCTCTTGCAGCAGCGCCTCCAGCGTAAAGCCCGTATAGCACCAGACGTTCATGCCTCGCTCCTTCGCCGCCCTTGCGATTTCAAGCAGAGGCTCCGGCTGCATCATAGGCTCGCCACCCGTCAACGTCACGCCGCGCACAAGCGGATTCTTCCCCAGAAGCGCAATAATCTCCTGCGTATCGGACAGATAACCGCCCGAAGCATCATGCGTCTGCGGATTGTGGCATTGCAGGCAGGTGTGCGGACAGCCCTGTACGAATACCGCAAGCCTGTAGCCCGGACCATCGACAATGGATTCCTGTACAATTCCAGCTAAACGAATCTGCATGCTCTCTCCCCAAAGTCATCCCGTTTTCTTTTAATGCTTGGCGCTAAAAAGCAAAACGGGATAAAGCTTTTTGTTCCCTTTACACGCCGTGATGCACACGGTCGCGCTCTTCTGCGCGCTTACTGTCGCCCCAGCGATCCAGCGTACCCACCAGATATCCCGTAATCCGGCGAATACGTTCAAAATGCACCTCTTCCTCCTGTCGGCCGCACTTGGGGCATGCGTCGCCGATGATGCCATTGAAGCCGCATACCGGGTCGCGGTCAACCGGATGGTTGATGGATCCATAGCCAATCCCTGCGTCATGCATGGCGCGCACAACGGCCTCAAACGCATCCAGATTGCGGCTCGGATCGCCGTCCATCTCAATGTAGGAGATATGTCCGGCATTCGTAAGCGCATGATACGGGCCCTCGATTCGGATCTTGTCAAACGCGCTAATGCCATAATAGACCGGCACATGGAAGCTGTTGGTGTAATACTCCCTGTCGGTCACACCCGGAATCGCGCCGTAGCGCTCGCGATCCATCTTGACAAAGCGCCCGGAAAGCCCCTCCGCCGGCGTAGCCAGCAGCGTGTAGTTCATTTTCGTCTTTTCAGAGAGCTCGTCCAGCTTCCTGCGCATATGCGTGATGATCTCAAGGCCAAGTTTCTGCGCCCGTTCGCTCTGTCCGTGATGCTCGCCAATCAGCGCCACAAGCGTCTCCGCAAGGCCAATGAAACCGATGGAAAGCGTTCCATGCTTGAGCACCTCACGCACCTCGTCGTCCCACGAAAGCTTTTCGCTGCCCATCCACACATG
>CAZACG010000203.1:0-3710 GCA_964483645.1 uncultured Oscillospiraceae bacterium
GAGAGGTGGTCTGGCCCAGCCAGATCATGCCGTCCACGGAATCGACAATGCGCAGCGCGCCGACAGCCTGCTGGGACGGACCCATCAGCACGTCGCAGCCGGCCTCGATGAAGGTTTTGCCAATGTCGCCCGCGCCGACGGTATCAGAGAAGCTGCCGGTCCAGGAGAGCATGTACTCAACGTCCGCCTTGGTTTCTTTGAGGCCCTTGACGAAGCCGCGGACATAGCGGGCAGAGTCGCCGCCGTCGGTGGAGCCGACAATGCCAACCTTGCCGCTCTTGGTGGTCATCGCAGCGATTACGCCATTGACGTAACCCGGTTCCTCGGACATGGGCATATACGTAAAGATGTTATCGCCCATGATCTGGTCGCTGGTGCCAATAGCGAAGACCTGATCCGGATACTCCTGCGCCATCTCCGTGGTAGCCGCAGTAAACTGCGCGCCGTGTACGATGATGATGTCGTATTCCTCGGCCAGCTGGTCAAGCGTGTTCGGCGCGTCCGCAATCTGCACGGACTCAACCGGCGTATACTCGATTTCATAACCCATCTCAATGGCCTTCTGAACACCGAGGTCCATGCTCTGGCACCAGCCCTTGTCATCGACGGTGTCGGAGTAAACGATGGCGATCGAGATGCTTTCGGCCATAGCGGTGCAGGCCAGCGCCAGCATCATCAGGGCAGCGAGAAGGATGGCGATCTTCTTCATGATGATATGCTCCTTTAAATGTGTTTGTGGGGAAGACTGCGTATGATTGTGCGCAGCCGTTTCTCATCCTGAAGATTTTATGTGAAACAGAGGTGATTGTCAAGATGCAATCCGATAATTGAACGAGCAAATTGCAAAAATGTTCGGATTTTTATCATTATTCCTTCAGTTCGCTCTTAAAACGTCTGTACTTGTCGGAAGCCTTCTCCCCTTTTCACGTCTATGTCAGAAGAACATGCGCGGAGAAATTTGCCATGCTTTCATCGCGTTTGCGCAAAACAGATGGCATACGTAATGGCGTTGAGCAGACTGGCACAGCTGGCGCTGCCTTTTCCCGCCTGATCAAATGCTGTACCATGATCGACGGATGTTCGGATGATGGGCAAACCCAATGTGATATTTACGCCGCTGACCGCCAACCATTTCTTTGCATCGCGGTCAAAAACAAAATCCAGTATCTTGAGCGGAATATGCCCCTGATCGTGATACATCGCCACGCAAATGTCATACCAGCCGCCGCGCGCTTTGGAATAGATGGTATCCAGAGGAACGGGGCCTATGGCATTGATTCCTTCCTTCTGCGCCTCCTCAATGGCCGGACCGATTTCTTCGATCTCCTCCCGCCCAAACAGGCCGCCTTCGCCGCAGTGGGGATTGAGTCCGGCGACGCCGATTCGCGGATTCTCAATACCCATATCCACGCAGGCCTGATGCGCGATACGGATAACTTCCAGCACGCGCGCCTTCTTCACGCGATCGCACGCCTCCCGCAGGGATACATGGGTCGATACATCAAGTAATTCTTGCGCATAGAAAAAGAGTCGTCAAGCCAAAGCTTGACGGCTCTTTTTCCATATAATACTAAATTCAATCGAATCTTTAGAGAATCCATCGTCAGGCAGCGCTTCGCTCCTTGACCCCATATTCACTTCGCGCTTATAGATCTTTGGAATCTGAGAACAGTATAAGAAACCTGCCAATGACAACCAAGCCCCATGAGAGCGAACGCAATTTCACATCCAACTTCCCTAAGAGACTTATTTCCGCTTCTAATTCCAAGCAAGCGCGCTGTACGCATGCCCTCTTCCGAAGCACCCTTTCATCATGAAGCATCTCCGCGCCCGCTGCACGCCGCTTTAACGCTATTTCCTATACGGTAAAAAACGAAGGGTGAGCAGCCTGTCCATCCGACAAGCGACTCGCCCTTCGTCTTTGCTGATTTTGATCGGTCCGCCTGCGCTTTCACCTTGCCAAGCACCGCGAAAGAATCAATCCTCAATCACGCCCAAGGATTCTCGGTAGGATACAGCAGGCTCTTGGGGTGATTGTAGGCGATATCGGCGATGCCCAGATATTTGAATACTTCAAACAGCGTCTTGCCGTGATGTCCAAACGCCACCGCACCATGGTGCGGATAACGCTTCTGGATCAGCACATGACGATAGAAGCGCGCCATCTCCGGGATCGCAAAAATGCCGATGCCGCCAAAGCTACGCGTCGCCACCGGAAGCACCTCGCCCTGCGCGATGTAGGCGCGAAGCGCGCCCTCACTGTCGCACTGCAAGCGGAAGAAGGTGATTTCGCCGGGCGCAATGTCGCCCTCCAGCGTACCGCGGGTGAAATCCGGCTCGCTGTCCTTCGGCTCCAGCAGACGATGCTGGATGAGCTGATACTTGACGGCGCGGCTGTCGCACATCTTGCAGCTCGGCGTGTTGCCACAATGGAAGCCCATGAAGGTATCGCTGAGCGCGTAACCGTACTGCTCAATATGATCCTCGTCGTAGATATACTGCGGAACGGTATTGTTGATATCCAGCAGTGTGACAGTGTCGCCCGAAGCGCAGATACCGATATACTCAGACAGCGCGCCGTAGATATCCACCTCGCAGCTGACCGGAATACCTCGACTGGCCAAGCGGCTGTTGACGTAGCACGGCTCAAATCCGAATTCGGACGGGAACGCCGGCCAGCATTTGTCGGCAAAGGCCACATACTGACGCGCGCCCTTGTGATTCTGTGCCCAGTCCAGCAGCGTCAGCTCAAACTGTGCCATGCGCGCGCACAGCTCAGGATAATACTTGCCCTCGCCCATCTCGGCCGCCATATCTGCGCAAACCGCTTCAATGCGTGGATCTCCCTCGTGCTCCCTGTAGCTTACCAGCAGATCCAGCTCGGAGTTCTCCTCAATCTCCACACCCAGCTCGTACAGTCCCCTGATCGGGGCGTTGCAGGCGAAGAAATCCTGCGGTCTCGGACCAAAGGTGATGATTTTAAGTCCCTTCAGGCCCAGAATAACGCGGGCGATCGGGACAAATTCGGCGATCATGTCGGCCAGCTGATCTGCCGTTCCGACCGGGTAAGCGGGAATATAGCCCTTGAGCCGACGCAGTCCCAGATTGTAGGAGCAGTTGAGCATGCCGCAGTATGCGTCACCGCGTCCATTGATCATATCGCCGTCGCCCTCGGCAGCCGCAACGAACATGCAGGGACCGTCAAAGCGCTCCGCGATGAGCGTTTCCGGCGTTTCCGGGCCGAAATTACCTAAGAATACGACGGCAGCGTTGCAGCCTGCTTCCTTCAGCTCCTCAACCGCCTTCAGCATATCCTTTTCATTTTCAACGGTGGTCTTCGCCTCATAGATTTCCGCTTTCTTTTCTGCGCAGGCCGCGGCAACGGCTGCGCGGCGCTTTTCGGACAGCGCAATCGGGAAGCAGTCGCGCGAAACGGCGACCAAGCCCAGTTTGACGACGGGGATGTTACACGAATTCATATGATAACCTCCTGTATGTTGTGCTTGACAAGCCGATCAGCTGTCAAGTGATTCCGATACAATGTCGATGTTTTCGCCTGTCAAGCCGATATACGCGCCTTGCGCGGCTTCGCTGCTCTGCGGGTGAGCCAGCAGCCATTTATTGCGGGCTCGCAGCCAATGATCCTCCGCATGAAGCGGGACGATATCCGGCTTGTCCGTGTTCGTTCCTCTGGGCAGCACAACCAGCAC
>CAZACG010000204.1:0-3702 GCA_964483645.1 uncultured Oscillospiraceae bacterium
ATACACCTCATCGTCCACCTGAATGGTCACGCCGACGCGGTTGCATTTGCCGATACAGAAGCTTCCGGCGAGGGTCACGTCGCCCTCCAGATGATAGTCCTTGACAGCCTTTTGAAGCAGCTCCACAATTTCCGCCGAGCCCTTAAGGTGGCAGGAGGAGCCTACACAGATTTGGATAATCATTTCGTCACACCTTTGCTGCGATTTGCGTTTGGAAGAATTCTCGTGCGGTTTCGGGGCTGACGGAGAAAATCTCCTCGTCCACCGCAACGCACACGCCCTTCTGGCACATGCCCATGCAGAACGTGCCGGAGAGCTGCACCTTGTCGTCGAGTTGATGCTCGGCGATCAGCTGCTTGAGCTCGGCGACGACCTGACGGGAGCCCTTGATGTGGCAAGAGGAACCGATACAGACTGTAATTTTCATAACGTACACTCCTTGAGATGCTGACGGAATATTGATAATTAAATGACGATGGCAGAATCGACGCAGGGAAACTCCGCACGTCTCCTCTGCTCTGTACGGAAAGCAAAATGCACAATGTCACTGAAAGGATATTATACCACTGCCGGAAACGTTTGAAAATGGGCGTGATTGATAAATTTGTATCAGGTTTTTGCAACCCCAACAAAAACAGAGGAATCAGTAAACGACCGACGGCGTGACGAAGCTGAAATATGCCTGAGACGGACGTCCGCCCGCAAGGGGCTCCGGCTCCAGCTCCTCGATGCAGTCAAGCTCTCCGCAGAGGAAGCGGCCGATTTCCTCCTGCACATCGGCCAAGCGTCCGATCGCCGCGCCGTAGCGCAGGGCAAGCACCTCCCAGCCAAAGCGCTTCATGTCCCGCTCCCACATTGCGCGATGCGCGCGCATGAGCCTGTCATACAGCGCCGTCAGGCGGGGAAGAACCTCGTCCCTCACGCCGCTCAGATACGCCCGATCCCCGGCGAGATACCTTTCGCGCAGACGCAGCAGCAGCTCTGCCTTCTCGCGCACGATTTCAAACAGCAGCCCGGCATAGCGGCATTCCTCCGACTGGGGATATCGGCGCAGCACGCTGAGCGCGCCGTCCGCGCGCGCGATGGCCTGCGGCAGCGGCTCCTCATCCAGATCAAGCAGCGGATAGAGCGGGTCGCACCATACAAGCGCCTTGCCCGGATGCAGGGCGAGATTGTCGCCATAGAATTCGCCCATGGCGTCAAGCGTCTGGCGGGGCAGACCGGTCAGGCATTCGCCGCAGAGGACGACCTCCTCGCGCGCCACATCCACGCCCTGCCAGCAGGCCTCGGAGAAGATGGGCAGCAGGCCGGAGGCTAAGAAGGGATTCGTCTCCGCGCCGTCGTCGCCCCAGAGCGTGGCAAATACCGTGCGCACGCGATGCTTGGCCGCCACCTGAAGCGCGGGCAGCATGGAGCGCTCGGCGTATTTGACATGGGGCAGGAAGCCGGACCATGTCCAAAGCCCGCCTGCGAAGACGGTATTCTCGCCCATGCGCGCATGCTCGCGCAGCATGTGCTCGTAGAGCGCCGTGTCCGTGTGATAGTAATCCCAATAGCACATATCCACGTCCGGCAGCGCGTCGATGACGCTCTGCGGGACGACGGCCTGCGGATCGTAGTAATCGTTGGTCTTGGAGCCCAGACGGAAGAACATGTCGCTCCACATGATCGGCCTGTAATCGTACTGCTTGCAGATATCCACCACGCGCTCAAGATGGCGGCGCAGCAGCTCGTGCCGGTCGGTCATGCCGTTTTGGAGCAGATAGCGTCCAAGACCCACGCCGTGCGCCTCATCCATGCCGATGTGAATCCGTCTGGAACGGATACAGCTGCTCACGGAGGCGATCTGCGCCTGAATCAGACGCAGCGTCTGTTCATCGTCCGCCAGCAGCACATCCATCTGGTCGCGCATGGCTTCGTTGTCCGGCCATTGCAGGAACTGCGCCATATGTCCCAGCGTCTGGATGCAGGGAACCAGCTCCACGCCCATGGAGGCGGCGTATTCATCAATCTCACGCAGCTCGTCCTGACTGTAGCGTCCGCGCAGATAGCCCATATAGGGATAGCCGGGGACCTCATAGGTGTCCTCCGTGTAGAGCATGAGCATATTCATGCCCATCGCCGCGAGCTGATGGATATAGCGCTTGACGGAGGGAACCTTCATCACGGCGTTGCGCGAGCAGTCGAGCATCGCGCCGCAGGATTCAAACCTGCGGCTCTGCTTTACGTGGAGCTCCTCCCTGCCCTCGCGCACGCAGCGGCACAGCAGAAACAGGCCGCGGCAAAGCGCATTCACCTCGCGGCAGGCAATGCGCGCGCTGCCGCCGCACAGGTCAACCTCAAGGTCAAAGGCCGTGCTTTGTCCTGTTTGTATGTCATAGGGCAAGGCGACGCCGGTAACGGTCTCAATCCGTTCCCGGAGCATTTTCACGGTGTCGGCGGCGAACATATGGGCATCCTCCTTTGACTGTACACATGTGAGTGTGTTTCCCTGTTGCATAAGGAAATGGTCAATTCATTATATCATCGGAAGCGCGTTTTGTCTTGCTTTATCCAAAAGGAAAGCGGAGATCTTTTGGATGGCGCGCCAAGGGGGCTTATGCGAAACGCTGACGGATGGAGTCCCCTGCGCAAGCAAGCTGCGAAAATCTTCCTCAAAATGGAAAATAATCCAAAGGTATCCTTGTAATGAAACGGCATATGTTCTATAATAGGAATGTAACGTCATATGTTCCTTATAAGATCGGGAGAATTGTACCTATCGTATCTCATATATGCCCGCACGGCTCTTTGTGCGGAGGAAAGCGAGGATATTCCTGATGAAGAAACCATTTTTTTGCATGCTGCTGACACTGTGCATGGCGCTGGCGTTCCTTCCCGCAATCGGAATGGCAAAGACGGTGAACAACGAGACTGACCTGAAAAACGCAGTCAATGCCGGCGGCACAGTCACGCTGGGAGCCGATATTGACATTACCTCAACCCTCGAGATCAAGGGCGATGTCACGCTTGACCTTAATGGCCATGTGCTGAAAATGACCGGAATTGGCAGTGTTATTGCGATTAAGAGCTCAGGTAATTTGACGCTGACGGACGACAATCCTACAGCTACCCATACCGGCACATCTCTGCCTGACGGCGGCGTCATCACCGGCAAAGATGCTGGCAGAGGCGGCGGCGTTTACAACTCTGGCACGTTCACGATGAAGGGCGGTATGATTTTCGATTGCGGGGTAGGCAATGGCGGCGGCGGCGTTTACAACGAGGGCACGTTCACGATGAAGGGCGGTATGATTTCCGATTGCGGGGCAGGCAATGGCGGCGGCGGCGTGTACAACTACGGCACGTTCACGATGGAGGGCGGCTCGATCTCCAACTGCACGGCATCCAGCAATGGCGGCGGCGGCGTGTACAACTACGGTACGTTCACGATGAAGAGCGGCACGATCTCCAACTGCTCGGCATCATCCAACTATGGTGGCGGTGTGAACGTCGGCAGTGAAGGACAGTTCACGATGGAGGGCGGCACGATCTCCAACTGCACGGCATCCAGCAATGGCGGCGGCGTGTACGTCGACAGTGAAGGAAAGTTCACGATGAAGGGCGGCTCGATCTCCAACTGCACGGCAACAACCGGCGGCGGCGGCGTGTACAATAAAGATACGTTCACAATGGAGGGCGGTACGATCTCCAACTGCACGG
>CAZACG010000205.1:0-3672 GCA_964483645.1 uncultured Oscillospiraceae bacterium
CTCATATGCCCGGTGTTCAGGCAAAGGTCATACAGCGCAGCGTCGTGCCACTGGCGACCGGTGAAATACTTAAAATAGTCTGCACGGCGCTTATCAATCTTGCGAATCTTTTTCTCCGCATCCTCCAGATTCAGGCCGTCAATCTCCATCACCCGACGCACGCAATCGACCACAGGCGCGGTAACAAATACATTAATGACATTCTCGCGTCCGCGCAAAATAAAGTTTGCACAGCGGCCAACGATCACACAGTTGCGCGTTGCGGCAAGCTCGCGGATGATCTTCGCCTGATAACGAAACAGATTCTCATTCGAGATAAAATCCTCGCTGTCCGGTGGAATCACCTCGCCGGTATGCAGCTCCTTGGCGATACGGAACAACGGCATCCGCTTGTTCTCGTCCACCTTGCTGAAAAGCTCTTCGTTAATACCGCTCTGCTCAGAAGCAATACGCAGGATCTCACGGTCATAATACTCATAGCCAAGTTCCTTGGCGAGCAGCCGACCCATTCTTCTTCCGCCGCTTCCATAGCTGCGGGCGATGGTAATCACACGGTTTTCCATGCTGATCCCTCCTGCATCACTCATTCAGAAGACAAGCTTCCTGCTTTTATTATAGCAAAGATTTGGATAAAAGCAACCCGAATTTTTGCTGCATGCAGCGTGCAAGAGCGTTCCAGTGCATCCTCGGCTCACGCGTTCCTACCTCGCGCGCACAAAACTCTCCACATCCGAAAGTTCGGACAAAACGGCTGCGCACATTGAGCGCGTCTGCTCATCCGGCTCATCCTGATCCGGAATCATCACCGGAATCAGCCCGGCCGCATGTGCCGCGCGAATGCCCGAGGGCGCGTCCTCCACAGCGACAGCCTCGCAAGGACTGACGCCAAGCCTCTCGACTGCCAGCGCATAGATATCCGGGGCAGGCTTTCCGTGCTCCACCATGCTCGCGCACACCATCGCATCAAAGTATTCCAGCGCGCCGACCATACGCAAATACTTGCGCGCTCGCTCGAGCGGCGTAGCCGTTGCAAGACCTATGCGCAGCCCTCTCGCCTTCAACACAGAGAGCAGTTGCAGCATGCCGCGCTTGGCCTCCACACCATTTTGGTCGATAAACGCTTCCATCAACTCGCGCCTTCGTGCGCGCACGCGCTGATAATCAAACTCCGGGCAAACCTCTCGGCGCAACAGCGGCTCAGCATACATCGCAGCCATCGAGCGAATCATCAGCGCATGCTCTTCCCGCATGGGATAACCAAGCTGCCGGGCCGCCTTCACCCAAAATCGCTTGTAGAGCTTCTCCGTATCCAGCAGCGTTCCATCCAGATCAAAAACAACGCTTCGTATCATTTCTTTTCTCCACATCATTTTACCCTGCTGCACGTCTTGTCCGATTCACATCTGCATTTCATACGTCCATGCGCGCCGTGTCTCGTCCTTGGCTTCTGCACGAATCCGTGAGCTTTACGGATTATGCAGCCGTTCGCAGCAGCCATTTCTTTTTCAGAGGCACAGCCGTCGCAGAAGCAGCCCTTGCCGCCATGCTCGTCTTTTTTCCATTATACGACGCGCCTGCCATTCTTTCAATCCTTCTGCGCCGTTGACTTTTGATGTTCAAACTGTTATACTGTTTCCAGCATTCTTCGCATTTTTCTTCTGAACGGAGGTTCTGCATATGAAACGCGCGCTTCTCTTTTTTATTCTGACCATGACGGTCTTTTCCCTCGCATCCGCCGAATCCCTGCCCGCCAACGGCGCAACGGTATTCGCGCCGCAAGCCGCTGCATCTGAAAACACGCCTCTTCCCCTCCAGCAGGGAGAATTGAGCATTGATTTTGACCTTCTTACGCCGGAGAATCCCGCCGCCACGCCGATCGCCGTCGATCCGATCGACAAGCCGACGCCCACTCCGATGCCCACGCCGTCCTACGTCTACGAAAAATACTCCAACGAGGAGATGGGCGTTTCCTTTTACATTCCCTATACATGGCTGCTCAACCCGAATACCAATCGCGATACGACCATCCAGTTTGTTGAGCCTAGGAGCGAGATGATGGAACCGGATGGCTATCAGACCCGCATTACCATCGAAAAAGTCAACATGGGTTTGTCTCAAACTTCCAGTGATGCACTTGCTCGTCTCGAATCAACGCTTGAACAGCTTGAACAGAGCTTCACCGTCTTCACCCCCGGCGATATCGTCTCCGGCAAGGTCGGCGATTACAACGGTCACTATTGCTACTACAAAGCCGAGTACAATGACGGCACAAAGAACTACGTCATGAACGGACGCATTATCATCGTGGCGCATGAAAAGGCGCTTTACCAGATTCGAATCACCACGCCGCGTGCATGGTATTCCTATTATGAGAACGTCTTCCGCAAGGTTCGCTCCACGTTTAAGGTACTTTGATCCCAACGCATCAGATAAACCGGCAGGAAATAAATCCCGCCGGTTTTTTTGACGCGTAAAGAATAGCGCAAGACCATTTGATGATAAAAGACTATTTCGGAAGAAAGGCGTGCTTGTCGAAGCTATTCAACGTCCTCGATTCTGAAAGCGTGCTTTTTGTTCCAGAAGTGCTCGCCCTTTAAAGCAAGCTTTTCCCCATCCTGCCATACATACAAACCTTTTCGTCCCAAGAAGATCATCTGAGCGCCCTTATTCCGGGGCAGCTCATGTATCCTAAGCACACCAAGCTCGACAAGCCTTTTGACGTCCCGAACGGTTATCCTCATAACGCATCTCCTCTCAAGCAGCGCGCCATGCGCGCACCACTTCCAAAGCAGTATGCATCATGATACTGCTTCGTGCTCACAGCACAATGCTTTACGCAATTCCTCATGCGTTAATAAAGCCGTCTCAGATGCTTTTCTGAAACGGCAATAGAAGTTTTTCAATTACTTTCTGCGCATGTAAGCCGGAATTCCGTCCATGAAGGAACGCGGCGCGCGCGCCTCTTCAACAGGCTCGTTCTGCGGCACATTCGGCATCTCGGGCATCGCAGCAAACGGAGAGGTTCTGCCCGGATTCTCATTTCCCAAGAACGCAGGAACCTCCGGCTCAACAGTCGCTCCGGCATGGGGCTGATAGCCGTTCACAGGCTGATACGCCGCATCGTAGCGGGTATAGCTGTTTGAAAGCGGCTGCGCATTCTGATAGACCGGCGCATTATACTGCGGCACATACGCTGCCTGAGACGGCAGGGAAGCGGGGCGCTCAGCGCTGGAAGCGCGCGGCGGGAAGGGAACCTTTTCAAAGCCGGTCGCAATGACGGTAATGTGCACTTCATCTTCCAGCGTATCATCAATGCTCGCGCCAAAGATGATGTTCGCCTCGCTGTCCGCAGCGGCGGTAATCATCTCGACTGCATCGTTGATGTCCATGATGCTGCAATTGGAATTGCAGGTCACGTTGATGAGCACGGCACGCGCGCCGTCGATGCTGGTCTCCAGCATCGGAGAGGAAATCGCGTTCTGCGCGGCGTCTGCCATGGCCTTCTCGCCCTTGCCCACGCCAATGCCCAGATGCGCCATACCGCCGGATTCCATGACAGCCTTCACATCCGCAAAGTCAAGGTTGATGATACCGGTCTGAGAAATCAGATCGGAAATACCCTGAATGCCCTGACGCAGCACATCGTCGGCAAAATTGAACGCTCCCTTGAAG